>JASEGR010000012.1 GCA_030017955.1 Candidatus Eisenbacteria bacterium | reverse complement strand
GGCGAGAAGCCCCTATGAAAGTGTCGTGTCCGGGGACAAAGACATAGACAAGGAACTTCCGGGACACGACACTAGACTCTTCTAAGCTTTTCCCTTGTGCCTTCGAAAAGACGGACCCCGCCCCTCCGGCAAAAGAGCAAAGAATTCCCCCTTAGGCCGTTTCCATCAATTGAAACGGCCGGGCGGAACTGCTCAACATCTATTTTTGTTCTACGTCCTCACGAATCCAAAAATCAGAACTGCTCAATCATCTGTATAGAGCTTTCACCACTCCCCATGTCGGAGCTTCAGCAGAGACGGGACCTACGTACGTTAGCTTTACCGCATCTGCAACCACAAACTGGGCTGGACACACCGTGCAACGGGAACGCGTGTAACACTTGCCGTTCGAAGTGTTTGAAACCTTGATGTAGCCTGAAGTGCCTGCATAGAACTCCATCCGGCAAAGGAAAACCCACTGGTTACAGTTCTTGGGTGTACACTTGGATGTCTTCTGATCCGAAACAAACGTGACATCGCTCATCCCGTGTACCTTGAAAGTAACGTTTAGTGCGTTGGCGCCCAACCCGTTTGGGCCATCCTTCCAATCACCCCAAGCCGCATACACGTCGTAGATGCCTTCAGATGGAATATTAGGTCTGAAAGTGGCGTAGGCACTGGGGTCATCGGTAACTCTTGAACCGCTGGCACAGGTGGTGAGAACTGTCTTGGAGACACTTTGCTGCCAGAGTCCGGATTCCTGGTAGACTGTGGGGTCGCAGCCGGCATTGATGATGATGTCAGTGGCCGCCTCCACGCCAGAAACTGAAAAAAGCACGAACAGCAATAAAAAAAGAGCCTTCTTGAAGAGAAACATATTCTCTCCTTTCCCCCCAAAGGCCCTATGCGTACGCGGAAAATAATAGCGCACTTCCCCTTCAAAGTCAAGGAAAAGCTAGCTGGTCGAGAATTGTCGAGTAGGAGTCTAGGCTAGGCGCCCCCTTTCGGTTACCAGCAACTCTTTGATAGACATTACCTTACAAGTACGAACTTTTCGGTCTTGTGGCCGAAATCCGTCTCCAATTCTGCAAAATATACACCGCTGGGAAGCCTTCGCCCTTCGACAAACCTCGTGTCGAGCTTGTAGATGGCGACACCAGCAACTAAGGTGCCTTCTTCAAGCTTTCCGAGGCTCCTTCCCATCGAGTCAAAAAGACGGACAGTGAACTTTTTGCCTTGAAGGGGGGCTCCGTTCAGACGAGCAGGTGCCCGGATCTCAAGGTGAATCTCGCCGCCGGACACTGAGGGCCAAAGTCTGAGGGACAGTCCCCGGCTGTAACCGAGATTCCCTTTCAGATCGATAACGAGAGCCGCCGACATTGACTCGTTGCCCGCCGCATCGACCAGGGCGAGTCGGTATTCCAGAAGCCCGCCCTCTCCCTCAATCTCGTCAAGATATTCATATTCCTTTGAGTTTTTTCCGACGCGTGCCACCTGCCTGAACGCAATGTCGCCCGCCCCCTTTCTGTAAAGATTGAAACAAACAAGGTTGTCGAGCGAATTCACCCTCCATTTGAGCAGCGTCCCTTTCTCATCGCGCTCAGCGACGAAATGTACAAGATTCACCGGTGATGTGTCGCTGAGAAGCAAGGTCGCGTCATCATGATCTCCGACGAACACGTTTCTTCCTGGTCCGCTGGAAAGGTACGCGGCCCATCCCGGTGTATCAAACCTTGCAGTCAGGGAAGGCGACCGAGGCAGAGACAGACTGTACTCGCACACTCCGTCGGTGCCTCCGGCAACATATAGAAAAGAATCTTTGACCAGGACATCCAGAGCTTCTTGCACGTCAAGCAGAGTTCCGGCTAAACTTGGAGACGCGGGGTTCGCAACATTGATGATTAGAACGCCCCCTGCACCGTTTGCAAGATATGCAAAGCTGTCAACCACCGCTACTCCCTGCGTTGTCTCCCAATCCTTTCTGAATCTGCCGACAATCGTTGGATTGAGTGAATCGGCGATATCGAGAACAGTCAAGGTGCTGTCTCCACAGGCAAGGTAGGCGAAGTGCCCTGAGATACTCATGCTGTAAACGGATCCGGGGATGTTCACCCTCTTCAGAACGCTGGGGGAGGATGGATCTTCAACGCTCACAACTGCCACCCCGCTGTCGCCAAGCGCGATGAAGGCAAGCTTGCGGAGCAGCGCTATCTGCTGAGCAGGTCTTCCCGCAAGAATTCTTGCCGAAGGAGTGGGGGATGAAGGAGTAGTAATATCCACCGAATAGACACCGCTGTCCCCGCAGGCCGCAAGGGCGAAGTTAGTGGCAATCCCGGAGGCCGAAAGACCGAAACCACCAAGAATTCTTGTGTGAAAAGTTGTTCCGGGAAGGCTCAGCGAGCCGATGACTTGCGGCTGGGCGGGCGAACCGACTCCGCAAAGCTTCAAGCCGCCTTGCCCATAAGCTGCACACAGCATATCTCCGGACCAGTCGGCCGAGTGAACTTTCCCGGTCACCGCGTACCTCCCGGTTTGAGCCGGAAGCGAGGGGTCCGAGACATCGAAGACATACAAGCCGTCTTCTCCGTCCGCCAGTATGACTTTCTGGGGAAACAGAGCAACCGAATAAGCCCGGCCGGCAGTTGAGGCCTCACCCAACTTAGAGAGCGACGAGGGATTCTCCCCGGATATGACCTTGAGCCCGCCCCCTTGTCCGCATGCGGCAAAGGCCTTTCTCCCCATGAGCCTAAGATTAACAACATTTCCGAGAGATCCAAGAGTGTCCTGGGACAGAATCAGTTGGGGGTTACTCACGTTGACAACCTCTACGCCGGCATATCCATTTGCAAGAAAAGCGTAGCCGTCAACTATGTCAACGCACCATGTGAAGTAGGATGGGGTGGACGGGACGTATTTCCCGAGAAAAGCCGGGTCCGCCGGATTTGACACATTCATTACCCAGAGCCCGCCGGTTCCACAGGCGAGAAAAACTTTCCCCGGCGCCGGCCTCACAGAGCTCACGAAGCTCACTCCATCGTTTGCCCTCGGATTATAGATTCCCCTGAAGATAGGCGGGCCGGACGGCATGATCTTGGCGATCTCAAATCCTTTCTCGCCGAGCGAAAGAAAAAGTACGCTGTCGAGGACGGCTACTGAAAAGATTCTTCCCGCCGCCGCATAGGCCGTCAGCTCCAAGGGATTCTGCGGATCACTTACATCTTCTATCTTGAGTAGACTATCCCCATCCGCAACGTAGGCCAAATTGCCGAAGATGCAAACTGACGATGCGGTGCCTCGCGTAGGAAACCCGCCGAGAAAAACGGGGTCCCCGGAAAGGGGAACTGAAAAGATGAGAACTCCCCACCCATTCGCAACATAGATTTTTCCTGCAAGTGAGTCACCCTGAACATCGACGCAGTCGCCAGATACAAGGAAGCTGGAGCTCATAGAAAGCCCGCTAATGGTGGGCGGCAAGTGACGGTACGATGTCTGGGAAAAGGAAAGAGAGGGAAGAATGATGAATGCCAGAATGGCTGCACATTTCTTTTTCATTTCAAGAGTCCTCCATCATATGAATTTCAGGAAGAAACGCCAAATCACTTCCCACACATTGGTCCAGCGGGAGCTTCACGTTCCCGCAATCAGGCAGTGCTGCCTGAAAGATTAGCATAATTGTCTCACACCCAGGGCTCTACTGCAATTCCGAAGAAGGCCTTACGATGTACAAGACATCTGTCCTCGCTCTTACAGGGAGGTGGATTCATGCCGGGCGGATCCACAGGCCGCCCATTCACAGCTTGCTTTTCCGTGACGTTGTTCATAAGATTGTGCAACTACTTTTGCGGCAGGACGGATCTAATTGGCATATACAATGCCGGCAGGCGGGTCTGCCAAGGAAGGCTTAGCTGAGAAATGATTGAACGAAGATCAAGTCTCTTCCGGTACTTCTCGCTTATTATATTCTCCATCCCCTTTTCCATCCTCGTATCATCTCCCCGGGCGTTCCCTCAGGAACCTCACCGCTCCGGTGGACTGTTCATTCAAGGGGAAGATAGTTCAATCCTCGCCCGGCTAAGCGGTCTTCTGGCGGATTCGATATTCCAGGAGGATAGAACCACCTCTCTTTCAAGTGTTGGACTCCGGGTGACCAACTTCGGTATATTCGGCAACAACTTGGCGACGAGAGCCCCTTCAATGGAATATCCTCTCGGTTCGGGAATAGAACATCTTGTAAGAGCCGGCCTCTGGGTCGGCGGTTTCAACACCGATATCGGAGAGACTCTCGTTACTGCCGGGACATTCGATGGCTACTGGCTCGGACCTCTGAATTCAACCACAGAGTTCACCCCTGTCCCGCACACGACGCTCCTCGAAAGATCCACTCTTCCGGGCAGCAAGTATTACGATCCCGTCCACGCGATTTCTGAGCAGGATTTTGTGGCAAGGTACAGCGATTCTCCCAGTTTCGTGAAAAGCGTCGGCGAAGCCCACCGGTCTCTTGGTATTGAGGTTACCCAGGAAACCTATGCCTGGAGTTTTGAACCGTCGGATGCCTTTATCATGGTGAGATTCTTCATAAAGAATGTCTGTGGCCCGGGATGCTATCTGAAGAACGTCTATGTTGGGCTTTATTCTCAATTCGCTTCAGGGTGGAAAGGAGCCTTTCCGACCTGGCCGCCGTCGGGTTGGTTCAGGAAGACAGACATCGACTACCTCGCCGAGAGAAATCTGTTTATGGAACATCATTACCTTTCTGAAAGAGGAGATGCCGCCACAAGCTGGGCGGGGCTGCAGCTTCTGACGCGGACGTCGAGTCCCACTTCAGACACGACGCAGCAGGTTTCATTCAACTGGTGGCAATGGGATCCCAACGGGGCAGTGATCATGCCCGACAGGCAAAGATACAGCCTCATATCCAATGGTGAAATCGACGGAACGACCGGCGTTGAGGCTCAAATGCTCGGACCTGACGGAAACCAGTATTCCCCATGCGGGGTCCTGACAGTTGGTCCGTTTCAGGAGATAGCGCCTGATTCAATGATTGTTCTGAGCTTCGCATTCGTCGCGGGCGACAACAATGATGATCTTATCAAAAACGCAAAATGGGCGCTTGAGGTGGCAAGATCCGGGTTCGTCACTTATACGCCGCCGCCTTCTCCACGCATGAAAGTTATTCCTCAGAAAGGACAGGTAACGGTCAGATGGGACGATTCGCCTGAGAGTTACGTCGATCCGAAATCCCACAGGACTGATTTTGAGGGTTACAGGATTTACATAAGCGAGGATAATCTGAATTTCAATCTCGTAAAGGAACTGGATATCGCAGCCGACACGATCGGGTACAACTCTGGATTGCTTGAGGCCGAAGGTGACCCCGTCGTGATCGACGGTGTGCCCTACAAATACCGGCTTGTTCTAACGAATCTCAAGGATGGGTTCAAGTACTGGGTGGGCACAACCGCTTTTGACACCGGCGAGGTTGACAGCTCGGGCAAACAAATGGTCGAAAGCAAAGAGAGCGGGCTTGCATTCAACAGGACAATGGTTATTCCCGGCCCGCCGGAAAGACTGTCACGCGTATCCGTTTTCCCCAATCCATACCGGGGCAGGGCGGTCTGGGATGGCTCTCTTTCGAGGGATAAGTACATTTGGTTTGTGAATGTCCCAAGGAGGGCGCTCATAAACATCTACAGCCTGGCGGGAGACCTTATCGATACGATTGATTTCGATTCCGGAAGTTACGCAGCCGGTAACGCAAGGGGAGTAATAAATCCGGGTGGGGAAGTTCCGCGGGCCGGTGAGGCGGGCGCCCCCGAGCTTTCCGGAACCATGTGTGCCTGGGACCTCATCACCAAGCACGATCAAGCTGTCGCTTCCGGACTCTACATATTCTCGGTGAAAAATCTTGAGACAGGTGAGGTCGAAATGGGGAAGTTTCTTGTCATAAAATAAGGAGGAGAAAGTAATGCTCTCGGCTAAGGAGGCAGACTCCTTTGGAAGCAGTTTGCGTGTACCGCCTCACAGAACGCTTTTCTCGACACCGTTAGCTGTTCTTGTTTTCCTGACTCTGATCCTCAATGCGAGTATCCCCGTTTTCGCTCCGGGACGATGTGAATCAGCCCCGGACAAACACAAACTAATGCCTCTGAATCCTGATGTCGTCGAATACTATTCGAGTCGCGGTCTCAAGGTCCCCTACGCGCAGACAGAGGCCTCTTTCACCTTGGCTCCGGGTTCCCGCGTAAACCGGATGGAGAGGCCGACCCGGCTTAACAAATCAGGTTCTACTACACTCAAAGCACTCGTCATCCTTGTCGAGTTTTTGTCGGCCCCGCCCGGAGGTCCGACCAGCCGGTACTCACCCGGGGTCTTCGACAGCATGCTCTTCGGCACGACCTACATACGTGGAGGAGCTGACACCACCATAAATCGCACACTGAAGAACTTCTACCAAGAGGTCTCCTACGGCACGGTTGATATAGTCACGCTGAATGCTCCCAGCACTGTCGGATGGATCACAGTATCGAATCCGTACACTTACTACTGTGAGGCTGACGGTACGCACGACCATGGTTTTGGACCCGAAGCAAGAAGCGTCCGAGGGCTTGTAGCCGATGCGTGCACTGCTGCCGATTCGTACGTGGATTTCTCAAAATATGCAGTCGGCGGGGTTGTGGAGAATCTCTTCATAGTTCATGCAGGGACTGGTGCAGAATGGAGTGGTGACCCTGCCGTCATCTGGTCCCACCAGTGGAATATTGGTGATTGGGGCGGGACCGGCCTGTACCTGGATGGAGTCAGGATAGACAGCTATTCTATGGAGCCTGAGTGTGGTGGTAACACGACCGGCTATGGTGGTCCTGTCAGCGGCCCCTTTCTTCCGACCGTGGGTGTGTACGCCCACGAGTTTGGCCACGTGCTCGGCCTCCCTGATGAGTATGACTACGGATCTGAATCGTGGGGCACTGGCCGCTTCAGTCTCATGGCAGGAGGAAGCTGGAATCGCAGTCCAGATCTTCTGGAGTGCAATGGAAATTCGCCGGCTCACCCCAGTGCCTGGGGAGTTGCGAGGCTCGGACTCGTTACACCGACAACCGTGACCGGCGCAGAAAACGGTTTTCGACTTCCGCCAATCGAAACCAACGGTACGATGCTGAAAGTAGAACAGTACGGTTCAGGAGGAAAGGAATACTGGCTCTTCGAGAATCGTCAGCAGATCGGATTCGATGAGGGATTCACAATGATGACTCAGGATGCTCACGGGCTTCTCATCTACCACGTGGACGAGAACATTCTCGGCAGATTCTACTGGCGTCCGAACGAGGCAGAATGCGTATTGGGCGGCCAGTATTACGGGAACATGAACTGCAACTGTGCCACTCTTCCGCCAAATCCTTCGACCGGGGAAAAGTGGTATGGAATCTCAGTCGAGCAGGCAGACGGCCTGTACGAGCTTGAGCTCAAGACCTCGAGGGGAAATGCGGGAGACTTCTACTCCTCGGTGACCGGTAAAACCGTTTTTGATCCCTCATCAACTCCAAACACGAGTTCCTACTATGGGTGCACCAAACTCATTGCCGCACGGAACATCTCAGAAGCTGGCGACACGATAACGCTCGATGTCACTGCCGATGTCGTTCCGCCATCGGTTACAGTGACAATCCCTAATGGCGGCGAGACGTGGATCAGAGGGAGCTATCAGGACATTGCATGGAATGCTACGGACAACATAAGCATCCGCTCGGTAAACATCCTGGTTTCCACCGACGGGGGAGCGACCTATCCCGACACCGTTGTTTCAAATCAGCCCAATGACGGGATCTACTCGTGGCTGGTCCCGGACCTGCCGTCTGAGCAGTGCCGGATAAAAGTCATTGCCTTGGATGCCGGTTTGAACACGACGGAAGATGCAAGTGACTCGGTATTCCGGATAAACCCGCAGGACCAAAGTTCATTTGTCAAGGCACTGGGAGGCAGCGACGACGACTTGGGGTTCTCAATCATCCAGGCATCCAATGGGGGACTCGTTGTGACAGGCGAGACCAAAAGTTATGGAGCAGGCGGCAATGACCTTCTGCTCATGAAGCTTGATTCTTCCGGTAATCATCTCTGGACGAGTGTCCTTGGCGGAAGCAGCGAGGATTATGGCTCTTCAGTCACTCAGACATCCGATGGCGGGTTCGCGGTCACGGGAGGAACCAACAGCCTCGGATCCGGCGACTACGATGTTCTCATTGCGAAGTTCGATTCTGCCGGTACCCATCTCTGGACCCAGACCCTTGGCGATATGTATGAGGACTATGGGTCCTGCATCATTGAGACATCCGACAGCTGCCTGGTCGTGACAGGAACGACCGGCGGCTACGGGGCAAGCAGCAATGACCTCTTGCTTGTGAAGCTTGATTCCTTGGGCAATATTCTTTGGACGAGGGTGCTTGGCGGAAATACTGAGGATTATGGCTTCTCTGTAGTTGAGACATCCGACAAGGGATTTGTCGTGACCGGAAAGACCAACAGCTTCGGCGCCGGCGGCAGCGACATCCTCCTCACAAAGTTCGATTCTGCAGGTAATCATCTCTGGACAAAAGTGTTCGGCGGGAGTTACGACGAATATGGTTCTTCTCTCGTCAAGGCGTCTGATGAAGGGTTCGTTGTAACCGGAAGGACCAATAGTTACGGAGACGGTGATTATGATCTCCTTGTGGCGAGTTTCGATTCGACCGGTAGTCATTCCTGGACGAGAACAGTTGGCGGTGTTTATGAAGATTATGGTTCCTCTGTGGTTGTGGCCTCCGGCGGGCTGGTGATGGCAGGCGGGACGTACAGCTACGGCGTCGGCTACCGTGATCTCCTGCTTACGAAATTTGATTTGGACGGCAATCACGTTTGGACGAGGGCGCTCGGCGGTACGAGCGAGGACTTCGGCTCTTCCCTGGCTGCGATGACCGATGACGGATTTGCCGTGGCAGGAGGAACTGGAAGCTACGGGACTGGCGGCTCCAACGTGCTTCTCCCAAAGTTTGATGGTCAGGGGACAAGCTGCAGCGGCGTCACACTGATATCTCCCAGCATCACGTCTCCAACACCAACGACAAGTTCTCCACCAGTGAGCGTCAATACCGGTTCGCTGACTCTGGCAGTTCAGACTCCAGCCGTTCTGTCTCCGACGCCAACGACGACGACTGTATGCGAAACTGAGACCGGGATTGAAAAAAGGCGGGACCTTGTTATTCAGCATCCAATACTTCCCTTCCACGCCAGGGTATCAAACCCTGCCTCATCCAGTATTCGGGCCCTTCTCACCGTGCCCAAGACAACAGTGCTCAAAATCGCCGTCTATGATGCGGCAGGCCGGAAGATTGGCCGGAGCCTTGTGTTTAATGACGTGAGAGCGGGGACTCATACCTTCCAGATACCTTCTTCCCGCCTTAAGAGCGGCGTGTATTTTGTCCTGTTTGAGGCAGGCGGCGCCAAAGAAGTTGTGAAGGTGGTCAAGATCAAGTAAGGTAAAGGCGCATCGCATAACCAGGAGGTGTTGTAATGGAATTTCATTGTCGCCGGAGGATATTCTTTCCTCTTTTCTTGGTATTGTTGGGTTTGCTTCTACTTCTTGACAATCTGGGGACACTTGATTTTGGGAACGTTGTCTCCACCTGGTGGCCCAGCATTCTAATCCTGATAGGCCTGAGCAAGTTGTTTGGCGACCGGTCTCGCGGTTCGAGTTTTGCCATCATCCTTATTCTTCTCGGGCTTTTTCTCCAGCTTGATCAATTTGGAGTCGTGAATTTGAGTTCAGTCTATCATCTCTGGCCCATTATTCTTATAGTGCTTGGCATCACCATGCTGTACAGGCGTCTGGGCGGAAGACACGGGAATACGGGCTCCTCATTCAGTTCGGATGTAATTGGTGTTACAGCATTTTTCGGTGGAGTGGAAGGCAGTGTCACTTCCACAGAGTTTAAAGGTGGCGATATTACGGCAATGTTTGGCGGAGCAAAACTCGATCTCACGAAGGCCCAGCTTGCCCAGGATGCGCATCTTGATGTCACGACGTGTTGTGGAGGTGTTGAACTCTTCATCCCTGAAGACTGGAATCTGATTGTCAAGGTAACGCCCCTCCTTGGCAGTGTGTCGGACAAGAGAAGAAAAAGCGGTTCAGCCGGGACTTCCGGGCAGAAAACTCTCAAAATTTCCGGGACAGTGATTATGGGCGGCATCGATATCAAGAGCTGATGCCGTACACGGGAATGAAGATATCAGACACCACTCTGTGTTCGACGAACATACAAAACTAATGAACAAAATGGTCTCATGAGGTTCACAATCTCATCATTTTGCCAACTCATTTTTCTGTCATTCATTCTGGTCCTTATCTCATCTTGCGGGCGGACCGGAAATCGCGGAGCGATAAAAGCATCCGGTACAATTGAGGCCACTGAGGTGAATGTGGCCTCCAAAGTTGGCGCTCAGGTGAACGAGTTTCGCCTCGAAGAGGGAAGTGCAGTCAAAGAGGGCGATACACTTGCCGTCATTGACCACTCAACGCTTGATTTCCAACTCAGGCAGGCTGAGGCGAACGCCGACGTTGCCGATGCACAGCTCAAGCTCCTTGTCAGCGGGTCGCGGTCCGAAGACATCGAGCAGGCCCAGGAGAATCTCAAGCAGGCAGAAGCAAATCTTGGGATTGCTAAAGATGATCTGGACCGGGTGCACGAACTGTTCGAGACGAAAGTTGCCACACAGAGAGAAAAAGACAATGCAGAAGCGCGCTACACAGTTGCTCTTGCTCAATACAATTCCTCAAGGCATGGTTTGAGGAAGGTGAAACAGTTGGCGCGGCCCGAGGAAATCCGTGCAGCGGAAGCCCGGCTCGCTCAGGCAAGGGCCTCGGCTGACCTTCTTAAGAAAACTATTTCAGACTGTCACATCACTGCGCCGGTCCCCGGTATTCTCATCCACAAAGCCGTTGAGGTGGGCGAGCTCGTGGGGCAAGGAGCGACTGTCGCGACGATTTCGAAGCTCAGCAACGTGGACTTGATGATTTATGTGAACGAAACCGAACTCGGTAGGGTGAAACTGGGCAGTGAAGCGCAGGTACGGACTGACACTGACCCCAAAAGGATATTCCGTGGGAAAGTTGTTTACATTTCTCCGGTTGCCGAGTTCACGCCGAAGAACGTGCAGACGAAGGAAGACAGAGTGAAGCTTGTTTTTGGCGTGAAGATTGCAATAGACAATCCGGACGGCGCACTCAAACCCGGCATGCCCGCAGATGCCGCCATCAAGGTAGTCAAGATCTCCTCGCACTGAGGAAAAGTATGTGTCTTGATTCTCTCCGCCCTGCTTTTCCCATCAAAACGAAAAGTCCAGATGACTGATGTCGTGATTGAAATCGAAGGCCTCACAAAACGGCTTGGTGAGATTGAGGCGGTCAATAATCTGAACCTGACCGTGAACCGTGGGGAGATGTTTTCAATTGTAGGTCCGGACGGTGCCGGTAAGACGACGACGATGCGGATGCTCTGCGGGATTGCCCGGCCGACTTCCGGCAACGTGAAGATACTCGGATACGACTTACGCAAGGATTTGGAAGAAATCAAGAAACACATCGGCTATCTTTCGCAGAGATTCAGTCTCTACGGTGACCTGACGATCGATGAGAACATCGAGTTCTTTGCTGAAATCCATGAAGTCGGGGACTACAAGAGGCGCCGCGAGGAGTTGCTTGAGTTCACCCGGCTTACTCCGTTTCGCACGCGGCTCAGCGACAAGCTCTCCGGCGGAATGAAACAGAAACTTGCGCTTGCTTGCACGCTCATACACACGCCCCAGATCATCTTCCTGGATGAACCGACGACCGGCGTTGATCCGGTTTCCCGCCGGGACTTCTGGAAGATTCTCTCGAACCTGCTGAAGACCGGGATAACGATTGTGATGACGACACCGTATCTTGATGAGGCCGAGCGGTGCACGCGAGTCGGACTGATGAACAAGGGAAGTCTGATGATGGCTGACACGCCGCACAACATAAAGAAGTTGATGAAAGGAACAATTATCGAGGTCGTGTGCAGCGAAATCAGGAGAGCGTCTGCGGCAATCAAGCAACTGCCGGGAGCAAGCGAAGTTCAGGTCTTTGGCGACAGGCTGAATGTTGTCGTTCAGGACAAGGACCGGGACCTTCCTGTGATGCTGGACAAGCTGAGAAACGAAGGCATCGAGATAACTAACTGGCGCGTCATCCAACCGTCACTGGAAAATATCTTCATCTCGCTGCTGAAAAATAGAAAATAGTGACAGGCACCTATTTTGGCACCTATTTTCGTGTGCAATTTTTTCCTTTTTTGAAAATAGGTGACTGTCACTATTTTATTCTGCTCCGAGGGCTTTTTTGTACTTTGCCTGCGCGATGAGATGATCGGCCAGCGCCTGGAGGTAGCTGATCCGGGCATACGTCAGGGCCAGTTCCGCATCCATCTCCTCGAGGCTCGTGATCATTCCCTGCAAATACTGGATCTTGGCTATCCGCAGACCCTCTTTTGATTGCTTGATGTTCTCTTCCTGCGAAAGAATTCTCTCCGTGGCAAGATCTAGGCTGTTCACAGCGTCCCTCACCTCCAACTTTATCGCCTCTGTCAGGTCCTTTCTGCCAAGCTCGAGCTGTCTTAAACCTGATTGTGCCTGGCTGACCTGAGATTTCGTGGTGAAGCCGTCAAAGAGAGGCAGGTTCAGGGCGATAGTGAAGTTCCAGTCTGTATCCCATCTTTGCACGCCGTAGAACGGGTTCTCGTAAGCATAGTTGATCAGGCCCACCAGAGCGGGCTTGTTCCCTGCCTTGGCGATTGACAATCCTGAGCGGGTTATGTTCTCTTGAATCGCCAGCGATCTAAGTTCGGGTCTCCTGGAAAGGACTTCCTGGGTTGCGGTTTCCACATCTGTTTCCATGGGCTTGAATGAAAGTTCGCCTTCGAGCTCAACCTCGGTCTCTTGCGTCAGACCCAGGACTAGCTTGAAGGCGCGAAGAGCCATATCGTATGTCTGTTTTGCCTCAAGAACAGTAGGTTTTGCGTTAGCCAGTTGAACCTTCGCCCTCAGCAGATCAAACTCCGAGGCCTCTCCTGCCTTGTACCTCAACTCCACCGCCCTGAGATGCTCTTCGATATTCTTCAGAGACTCTTCTCTGACACTGATAAGTTCTCTTCCCAGGAGAACCGAGTAGAAGGAGCTCGTCACATCGACGGTTATCCTCTGCTTGTCTTTCCTGTAACTCTCCTCCTCCAGTTCAAGATTCCGCTTGGAAATGGAGTAGGCATTGCGAAGGCGGCCCCAGGTGAAGATGGGCTGCTGAAGAACAAGCTTGAAATTATAGTTGTCTTGAAATCCCATTGGGATTGTTCTCGTCCCAAGACCCGGCATGGAAAAGACGAAACTCGGCACTACGCCCAAATAAGTGTAACTCCCCTGCAACGAAAGTCTCGGGTAGAAACCTGCCCTGGCCTCAGATATCTTGAACTGTGAAGTCAAGATCTTCTCCTTCTGCGCCAAACGGCCCCTGTTGTTCTTGTACGCAGTGTCGAGACTCTTTTCGAGGTTAAGAGTGAGTTTCTCCTGGGAGAAAGCAGGAGAAACCATCAAGGCGAAAAGAAGAGAAAAAAGCACAAGCCTTAAACGGCTCCTAAACATAGTTCCTCCGAGATTCTATCCTCCGATTTTTATGTTTCGCTTCAAGAATTCGCCAAAGTCGTCCACTATCACATAAGTTACCGGGACCACGATCAGAGTCAGAAGCGTCGAAGTGATAAGTCCACCTATGACGGCAATTCCCAATCCCTGTCTCCATTCTGCTCCCTCGCCCATTCCCAGTGCTGTGGGGAACATTCCCATGATCATGGCCGCCGAAGTCATAAGAATCGGACGCAGTCTGACCGGTCCTGCTTTGAGAATCGCTTCCTCCCTCGGAAGTCCTCTCTTCCTCAGTGTAATGGCGTAGTCAACGAGCAGAATTGAATTCTTCGTCACGATTCCCATCAAGAGAATCATTCCCACCATTGTCATCATGTTTATTGACTTGCCGGTCAGGTATGTTGCCAGCAGGGCACCGACAATTGCCAGAGGCAAGGCAAGCATGATCGTGAACGGGTGCAGAAAGGAGTTAAACTGAGAGCCGAGCACTATGAATATGAAGACGACTCCCAGAATCATGACCAGAATCATGTTGGTGAACATGTCCCCCATCATCTCAGCCTCACCTCTTTGTTCAATCTCGTAACCCGTAGGAAGGGAAAGGTCAGCCAGCTTCCTGTTCAAGTCCCGCGTTATTTCGCTCAGGGGACGTCCGGCGATATTTGCAGTCACTGTAGCCATTCTCTGTCTATTCTGTCTTGTGATCTGGGTCGGCCCGCTTCCTTCACTCAAGGTAGTTATGCTCTTAATAGGAACGGTCACCCCCAGCTGACTTGGAATGTCAATTGAGGATATGTCCAAAGGGTTATTCTTCTGTTCAGGCGGCATGATCACTCTTACGTCGATCTCCTTTTCACCCTGCCTGAATTTTGTGGCGACGTTTCCGTCAACCAGGGCGCGTAGGGTCGAAGCAACCTGCATTGTTGAGATGCCTAAACGGCTCGCTTTCTCTCGATTCACGACCACTCTCATCTCGGGCTTGCCTTCACGAACCGAGCGGTCAGGATCGACAATGCCCGGGATTCCTTCGACGATGTCCAAAAGTTCTGCTGAGAGTCTGTCCAGGACCCGAATCTCAGGACCCTTTATGTAAAGCTCAATCTCGTACCCGACTTCGCCCTCGAACATCCCGATCAACTGAATCTTGGATTTCAGACCCGGTAGTTCTGCCAGTCTTTCACGCACTGCGTTCTCGACTTCTGCGGTCTCTCTCTTTCTCAGGGCCAACGGAACCAGTTCAACTCTGATGCTTCCTTTGTTGGATGCGCCCACGTCTGTCCCGATTGTCGTAAAGAGAGAGTGAACTTCGGGATACGTGCGGAGAATCTTCTCGACCTCACTCACGGCTTTTTCCGTGGCCTGAATGGAGGTGCCGATCGGAGTCTCTACGCCGACCCTGAACTCCCCTCTGTCACCGGTTGGCATGAACTCTTTCCCGAGGAAGGAGGTCAAGCTGATGCTCAGCACGAAGAGCACTGTGGCGGAGAAGATTATCAGAAACTTGTGATGCAAGGACCACGCAAGAGTCTTTCCGTAAGCTTTGTTGAGATTTTGAAAAAACCGGCCCAGAGGGGCAAACAACTTATCGAGAAATGTCTTCTTCTCAGTTTTCTTTTTTGCCAGAACTTTTGCTGAAAGCATGGGAGCCATCGTGAAGGAGTCCCACAGAGAATACAGGACTGCAAAAACCACGGTGAAGGAAAAGGCTCTGAAGAACTTCCCGACGATTCCGCCCATGTAGGCCACCGGCACGAAAACCGCAATAATGGTGAAGGTGCACGCCATAACTGCCAGCCCCACCTCCTCGGTGCCGAATTTGGAAGCCTCCTCGGGGTCCATCCCCTCCTCCACATGCCTGAAGATATTCTCCCGGACGACAATCGCATCATCAATTAAGATGCCCACGCACAAAGACAGACCCATGAGGGTCATCATGTTTATTGTGTAGCCAAACGCCTGCATCAGGATGAATGTGGCGAGTATTGAGGTGGGTATGGCCAGGGCGGCGATTATTGTACTTCTGATATTCCCAAGAAAGATGAATATGACCAGTGTGGCGAAGAGAGCGCCGAGATAGAGCGTCCACATCGTATCGGTCACTGCCCTGCGGATGTACTTGGACTGATCAGAGGCGACTTGGATGGTGATGCCGGCGGGCAGCTCTTTCCCCAGTTTTTCTATCGTTTTCTTGAGCCGGGAGCACACTTTGACCGTGTTCCCGCCTGACTGCTTGTACACGATGAACGAGACTGAGGGTTTTCCATCAAGCTTCGTAATTTCTCTCAATTCTTTGAACGTATCCTTTACAGTGGCGACATCTTTAAGGTGAAGCGAAGTTCCTCCGCCATTAGCCAGGGGAATTTCGCCGATCTCCGGCACATTCTGGAACTCGCCGGTAAACCTCAAGACAAGCTCCTGGGGCTGAATCTCCACTCGACCGCCCGGGAGGTTGAGGTTTTCGCCGGCCAGAGCCCCGATTATTTGCTGAACTGAAAGGTGGTACGCACTGAGTTTCCTTCTATCTACCTCTACTCTAATTTCTCTTTCAAGCCCCCCAACCAAGCTTACTTGAGCTACTTCTTCTGTTTGCTGGATTCGGTTCTTGACCTTGTCCTCGGCCAGAGTTCTTAGTTCGTCGAGAGGAAGATCGCCTCCCAGCGAGAAAATCATGACGGGAGTAGCCGAGACATCAAACTTTGCTATTGTCGGTTCCTCCATGTCGCGGGGAAGCTGCGAGCGCATCTCTGCTATTTTCTCCCTTACATCAGAGTCGGCATCCCTGACCTTTACTCCTATTTCAAACTCAAGAACAATCTGGGAGAAACCCTCGGCACTTGTCGAGTACATGTTCTTCAGTCTGTTGAGGGAGCTCATCGCCTCTTCAATCGGTTTCGTAACCTGGTTTTCAATTTCCTGAGCCCCTGCTCCGGGATAAACGGCGGTAATTGCTATGTAAGGGAACTCGACGTTTGGCAACAAATCGATGCCGATTCGGGAGTAGGAGACCAATCCCAGGACCAGAATTGCAAGAACCTGCATCACTATGAATACAGGTCTGCGAATAGCCAGATTAGGCAGGAACATTAGCTTCCCTCTCCTTTGACAACTCTTACTTTGTCCCCCGGCTTGAGTTGAGACTGCCCTGAAGTAACCAGACTGTCCTTCGGACTCACCCCGCTCTTTATGTAAGTCAGATTCCTATCGGTGAAACCGGTTTCGAGCTGCCTCTCCTGCGCTTTGCCATTCACAACTACGTAGACCTTCTGCTTATTTCCTTCGGTCAGGATGGTGTACCTGGGGATGAACACAAGATTCTGAGTTTCGCCGAGAATGAGGTCGATATCCGGAAACATCCCTGGTCTCAAAAGATGATTCCGGTTCGGCATGGTTATCTCGGCGCTTGCAGTCCGTGTTAGATTATTCAATGTGGGACTCACGAGAGTAACAGCTCCATAGAACTCCCTATCCGGATAGGCATCCACCCGGATCCTGGCTTTCTGACCCAACCTGATCCTTGGAAGGTCCTGTTCCAGAACTTGGATCACAATCTTCACCGAGTCCATGTTCAGAATCTGCGCCAACGGAGTGCCCATCGCCGGGCCTTGTGATGCGGAGCCGACCTCTGCTCCCTTGTCCACAAGCACCTTCCCGACTACTCCATCCACGGGAGATATTGTTTCGGCCAATTCGAATTCCAGACCGGGTATGTCCCGGTCGATCAAGGCGACCACTTGATTCTTCCTTACCATCGACCCTTCCCGTATCTTCATTTCTGCGACCTTGCCCGATACCCTTGGATAGATCAGCACCTCCTCGATACTCTTGATCTCGCCCGTGTAGTTAAGGACCGGGGTGTAGGGCGATCGCTGCACAAGCTGCACTTCCACGGGAATGACTCTCTCGGTCACCTGGGTGACTGGAGCTTTCTTATGTCTGAAAGCCATCATCATGACGAACACGACTAGTGCGATGACCAGGATGACTACCAGGACTCCGACTAATTTTTTCATCTTCTCTCCTTACATCTTTTCTTTGTCGCTTGCGCGGCCTGCGGAACCGACAGGATCCCGCTAAGAAAGATTTCCTCTATTACAGAAACTTCTTTTCTGATAGGATATCTTTTTCTGGACGTAAGCCATTTGTATAGAAGCGAGTTTATGATGCCGAATAGTGCATGAGCTGCACTTTCCACATCGATCTTCTTGAAGTACCCATCCCTGATTCCTTTCTCCAGGACATCAGTCAAATGATTGATGAGGGACATATGTTTCTTCATCAACCGGTGAGGCGAGGACTTGATCTCTGTCCGCATCCTGTCCTGGACGATGATCCTGTAGAAATCCCGGTGTTTTTCAAAGAACAGTAGATAGGTCACGAGAGCAGTCTTGACCTTGTCCACGTAGCCGTGAGCGGCGGATACCGCCTCATTCATTTCATCTGCGAGACTGGTCAGTCCCCATTCAAGCGTGGAAAAGAACAAGTTTTCTTTGCTCCCGAAGTGACGATAAACAGTCCCTTTTCCGAGGCCGGCCAGCCTGGCAATATCCTCAACCTCGGTGTCTTGATAGCCATATTTCGAGAAAACCCTCATCGACGCTGCGAGGATCTTCTTTTTTCTTTCGGCAGCGAGCCTGGCCTTGCCTTGCCTCTTGAACATTCAGCGTCTCCTCAATTATGAGATTGGACGGACTAGTCCGTCCATAATACTGCAACAAAAACATCTTGTCAAGGATTTTCTAAAGCTCTAACTTAGGTACACCAAATAGAATTCGGGGACACATCACCTAATTCAATTTGCTCTAGACCCCTTTCGGGGACGATTCTGAGTTGCAGGCGGATCCAGAGATGTTCTTGAACGGACATCTCGAAGAGCAGCTCGCCGGGGAGCACCGGAGGCCCGAGGAACGCATGGCCGAGAACGCTATCGAAGCCGAGAACCTGACGAGGAAGTTCGGCAGATTTACCGCAGTTGACAACATCAGTTTCAACGTCGAGGTGGGCCAGATCTTCGGCTTTCTTGGCGCAAACGGTGCGGGCAAGTCAACTACTATCAGGATGCTTTGCGGCCTTCTCAATTCCACTTCCGGGACTGCCCGGGTCGCCGGATATGACATCAATACTAATCCCGAGGAAGTGAAGAGAAACATCGGCTATATGTCCCAGAGGTTCTCCCTCTATGAAGATCTGACGGTGAGGGAAAACATCACATTTTTTGGGGGTGTGTATGGTCTGTCCGGAGATCAAATCAAAGAACGGGCGGAATGGGTGCTCGAAATGGCCGGATTGAGAGGAAGAGAAGAAAGTCTCGGCAAAGAGCTCGCCGTCGGCTGGAAACAGCGCCTCGGATTGGGCTGCGCCATCCTGCACAGGCCCAGGATCATTTTTCTTGATGAGCCCACGGGCGGCGTCGATCCCATCTCGCGCCGGAACTTCTGGGAGCTGATCAACGAACTCTCCCAAGGCGGGGCAACGGTCTTCGTCACCACGCACTACCTGGATGAAGCAGAGTATTGCAACAAGATTATGCTAATCCACTCCGGGAGGCTTGTTGCGGGCGGGACTCCACAGGAACTCAAAATAAAGCATATCCGGAACCCGATACTGGAAGTTGAATGCGACAGAATAATCGAGGCAATGGAGATTCTTCAAAAAGAGACGTGGGTGCTAGAGACATCTGTGTTCTCAACATATCTCCATGTGAGCGTGGAAGACGAAGAAAGCGGAAGAGCCAACACGCAGCGACTCCTTTCCGGAAACAATATCGCTGTGAAACGAATTGATAGGATCGTTCCCTCGCTTGAAGACGTGTTCATACATCTGATCGAGGGCGCAGGAGACCTATCCTCTTTGGGGAGAGGGTAGGGTGAGGGGGCGGTATTCCTCCTCTCCCCCAGGGGAGAGGATTGAGGTGAGGGGCCAAACATGTTCAGGCGAATAAAGCCCATAGTAGTAAAGGAATTCAGGCAGGTGGCTCGGGACAAACGGACGCTTGGGGTCCTATTGTTCATTCCCGCCTTCATGCTTGTGATGTTTGGTTATGCCCTGAATTTCGATGTCAAACACATACCGATGGCCGTGTACGACGAAGACAGAAGCAAGACCAGCCGTGACTTTGCGAGCAGCTTCGTCCACTCGGAGTACTTTGATCTCAAGTACCATCTGAAGAGTACGCGGGAAATTGATGACCTCATGGGGGACGAGAAGATCAAGGTGGCCCTTGTGATCCCGCGGGATTTCTCAAAGCAGCTGCTTGCAGGCAGGGATGCCGTTGTCCAGGTCATAATTGATGGCGCCAACTCGAACACGGCAAGTACTGCCGTAGGGTACGTCAGTGCCGTTGTACAGAGCTACTCAACTAACATTTTGACATCTTCGCTGTTGCGCATTGGACATGCCGGGTTCTCCATGCCGATAGATTACCGGCCCAGAGTCTGGTATAACCCCGAGCTCAAGAGCGAGAAATTCCTTGTTCCGGGATTGATCGCATTCATTTTGATGGTGATCGCCGTCATTTCGACCTCGCTCTCTGTTGTTCGGGAGACAGAGAGAGGCACCATGGAGCAGATCGTCGTCTCTCCAATAAAGCCGACTGAGTTCATTATTGGAAAAACAATCCCGTACGTAGTGATTTCCCTGCTCGCAACAGTCGCAATCCTTGCCGCCGGTTCAGTCCTCTTCGGCGTCAGTGTCAAGGGAAGCTACATTCTGCTCTTTGTCGTGACGCTAGTCTTCCTGATGGCAGGCCTCGGACTTGGACTTCTTATTTCAACAATCGCGGAAACACAGCAGTTGGCTTTTATGCTTGCCGTCATAATGACCATGCTTCCAACGTTCATCCTGTCGGGGTTCGTCTTCCCCATAAGAAACATGCCAATTCCCATTCAAGCCATAACCTATCTGGTACCTGCAAGATATTTCCTGGCTGCATTGAGAGGTATCGTATTGAAAGGCGTTGGACTACCAGAGTTGTGGTCCCAACTTGTCTTTCTGTTGGTATTTGCAGCGCTGGCGATTGGCGCAAGCTCGGTCAGGATGAGGAGAGTAAGAGTTTAGGTGAGCGGCAGGACGAGAGCCCGGATGCCTGGGTGCCGAAGCTTATGAAGACTATTCGTCACATAATCAGGAAGGAGTTCATACAACTGCGGCGTGACCGGCGCATGTTTTTTGTTGTCTTCTTCGCACCCGTCTTTCAGCTCTTCATACTCGGCTACGCAGTGAACCTTGATGTCAGGGATATCCCGACGCTCGTCTGTGACAACGACAATACTAAGACAAGCAGGGGGTTCCTTTCGGAGTTCAGTAACTCCGGGTACTTCAGGCTGACCGCCTACGTGAACAGGATTGAGGATATCGACCGCTATCTGGACAACGGGAAAGCATCGGTAGCAATAGTCATTCCGCGTGGCTTTGGCGATAAGGTAATTGCCGGGAAGCCGGCACAGGTCCAGGTCATCGCGGATGGTTCAGAGACCACCACCGGGACAATTGGCTTGAGCTATGCTTCGATGATTGTGGCGGGATATTCGCGGGACATCGTGAGTCAACAGTTTGAATGGCTCAGGGGGCGCGGACAGAAGCTTTCTGCAATAAGCCCCGAATTGCGCATCTGGTACAACCCTGAATTGCGGAGCCGGAATTTTATGATTCCCGGAGTTCTTGCCCTGATTCTCATGGTAATGACAATGATGCTGACCTCTCTCGCCGTTGTCAAAGAAAAGGAAACCGGGACAATGGAGCAATTGATTGTGACGCCAATCAGACCCCGGGAATTAATAATAGGAAAGCTTGCGCCGTTCACGATCATTGGATTCATTGACGTTATTCTGGTGGTGCTCGTGACTACCTTCTGGTTCCATATCCCGATCAAAGGAAGCGTACCTTTACTCTTCGGTCTATGCGCCATCTTCCTGATGACGACGCTTGGTCTGGGCCTTCTCGTGTCAACGGTTTCTAGGACCCAGCAGCAGGCAATGATGACAGCAATTTTCTTCGTCATGCTGCCAATGATGTTTCTTTCGGGATTCGTCTTCCCCATCGAAAACATGCCCAGGATTATTCAGTTTATTACATACCTGCTTCCGCTCAGGTATTTCTTTGTGATCATAAGAGGGCTCTTCTTAAAAGGCGTCGGCATCGTGGAGCTCTGGGATGAAGCCGTTGCTCTTCTCATCCTGGGGACAATTATTTTTTCCATGAGCGTCCTGAGATTCAGGAAAAAGTTGGGGTAAGGGGCTACCTGGGGCTGCACACTGCTGTCGCGGGCGGAAAGAAGAGCGGACGGGACTTGCTCTCCTAAGTGGCTTCAGCTACGAGAAGTTTCTTCTCAAACAGGAAGAGCTGAATGCCTTCGAAGAAAGATTCTTCCTTAAGAACAAAAAGCTCTCTGAACAGTGTCTCTATTCTCCTGTCCGGGTCGCAGGTCCAAAGCCGTGATGTCACCAGCCAAATCCGTTTCTTGCCCGCGGTTCTTTCCTCAATAAGACCCATGAGTCTCTTCTGATCACTCATCACTTCCGGGTAAATCGGAGACAAAGGGAAGCCGGATCCGCAATAGTAGATAAGCGGCTCGAATGTACCTTCGGCAAAGACGATATCGTCCGGATGAAAATCAGCTTTGAGCTTGTTGGCCGCGGATCTGAAATCTTCTTTGCCGTGGCGGGGAACCTGGTAGTAGTTCCAAAGGGAAAGGCCCATTGTGGCGGCAATCAGGACCGCCAGAATGGGGCGGATGAAAAGAGGTTTTATCCTGCGAACACCTTCTGCAACTAATGCGAGATAGGCAGGGAATGCCACCATCACATACCTGGGATTGAATGGCTTGAAGTTCTTTATTGCGAAGAATGAGACAAAAACAGCGGGCACTAGAATCCACAGGAGAAGGGCAAGCAGAAGCCGCCTTCGCTTTCTCAAAGACACGATCCCGGCCACTGATGCAACCGAAAAACCCAGTGCGGCTGCAAGCAAGACAGGAAGGTAGTGCCTGAATGCTGAGAAGCCAACAGACTCGTGCAGCTCCCTCAGTGAAGGCCCGAGGGTGTAACCAATCGAAAAATTGTAGAAAGTGTAGGGAATTGCAAGCGGTGTAAAAGTGGTCTCGCCCCGCAGCATCTCGCTTTCCAAATAGGGCGCGGTTCTGACCAGTCTATGAAATTCCACTCTCCCGATCATTCCCCAAATCCATGGAATGAGAAGAAGCGCTATGAACACGTTGGCGAAAACAAGATTCCGGAAAGAGAGTTTTCTCGGCAGCAGAAAGAACAGGATATTTTCCACAATAAGAAGAAACGTCGTGCTCATATTCGAGAGGAATGCCGCAAAAGTGAATAGAACATACTTCGCGAAAGTGCCTTTTCCGGGTTCCTGGAGCAGAGAAAGAAAACTGTCAACGGACAGTGTTGAGAAGAAAATGAGCATGCTGTAATTGCGCACTTCCTGCCCGTACCAGATGTGAAACGGGGAAATGACAAGTATCGTGAGAGCGACTAGAGCTGTTTCCCTGCCGACGAGCTTCAGGAGAAGTCTGTAGATTGCGAATATGGAAAGGACGCTGAAGACTGCCGACGGCAGCCGGAGAGCGAATTCGCTTGTTCCGGCGATCCTTGTCCACAGGAAAAGGACTACTGAATGAAGCGCACCATGCACGTTGTCAAAGATGTCGATGAGGTGAAGTGGAAATGTGATTCCGCTTGCATGAAGCGTGAGCATCTCGTCAACCCAGATACTTTGGCTTGAGATGCGATAGAGTCTAAGGAGAAGAGCGAGAAGAAGAGCAGCTGCGATGTACCCCCAATGAGGAGACTTTTCCTCGCAGGGCGCGGTTAGATTGGAATCAAGATTGCGCATCTTGGAAGGTTGGTAGCGGGGGCTGGATTTGAACCAGCGACCTTTGGGTTATGCTTGCCACTACAGCTTTCGCTGTCTGGGCGAACCAGTTTGTGGTCTGGACTTTCCCTTCACCCTCGGCCGTTGACGTCGCCGATAGGGTGCCTGCCGTCAAGTCTCTACACCTTCTCCGTTGGTCTTACGACTTTCAGAGCTTGGCTCGGGGTTACCCCGCCAGGGGCTTCCCCGACTTTGACAGGTCGTCGCGCACGAGTTTCTTCGCGCGCAGCCCATGCAGAGTCAGATTCAACGTATCACGCTGATTGGCGGAAAGCGAATTCACAGCTGACTCTGCGGATTGAGCCCAACGAGCTACCAGACTGCTCCACCCCGCACCGATAGTTAAGCTAGCATCTGTGCGATACCGGTGTCAACCTGAAAAGACAGCGGGAGTTTGCTGGACAAGAAAGAGGGGTGCCTACTTGCTGTTCTGCATTCTGTAGATTATCTCGCCCTTTTTGGCGAGTCCGAAGTCTTCCCTTGCTACTTTTTCGATGTAAAAGGGGTCCTTCTGCATGAGCTTTGACTGGAGCTCAAGCTCCTTGAGTTTCCCTCTCAACTCCGCTTCTCTCTTTTCGAGCCGGGCTTTTTCTCTGTGGAGGGTGATGATCTTTATGATTCCGTGGCGGCCTCCGATAAAAATGTAGCCGACCCAGAGTACGAGAAAAATAATAATAAGCCTTCGCGCTCGTGACTGACCAGGATACGTCGGTTTCCTGTAGCGATAGAGCTTTCTTGAGGCGATTCTCTCAGCGGTGCTCATTGGAACTCTCTGTGCCCCATCACCATCTACCCTCTCCCCCAGGGGAGAGGAGAAATAGGGGCAGCTATTTTGCGGGACGCCTTCCCCTCTTCAGCGCATCCCAGCCCCTGTATTCCGCGACTTCGCCAAGCTCTTCCTCGATCCTCAAGAGTCTGTTGTACTTCGCAGTCCTGTCCGTTCTCGAAGCTGAGCCCGTCTTTATGAGACCGGCATTCACAGCGACCGCGACATCGGCAAGCGTGGTATCTTCTGTCTCCCCTGAGCGATGTGAAATTACAGTCGTATATCCTGCCCGTTTCGCTATCTCGATAACGTCAAGCGTTTCCGTGAGAGTGCCGATCTGATTGAGCTTGATGAGAATCGAGTTTGCAACGCCCTGCTTGATTCCCTTCTTCAGCCGCTCGGGGTTGGTCACGAAAATATCATCGCCAACTATCTGGACTCTCTTGCCGAGCCTCTCATTCATCTTCTCCCATCCGCTCCAGTCATCTTCTGCAAGCCCATCCTCGATAGACACAATTGGAAATTTGTTTATGAGCTTTTCATAGAAATCAATGAGGCCCTCGGAACTGAACGTCTTCTTTTCTCCGGGGAAGATATACCTGGGCTTTCTGTACAGTGCGCTTGGCGCAACATCCAGTCCAAGTGCCACTTCGTCACCGGTCTTGTAACCGGCCTTGTCAATCGCATCGCATATAAGATAAAGGACTTCCTCGGTATTCTTAAGTCGCGGAGCGAATCCGCCTTCATCTCCGACCGATGTCACATATCCCTTTTTCTTGAGGATTGTCTTGAGGGAATGAAAGGTTTCAACTCCTGCCCTCAAACCCTCCGAGAAGGTTTTGAAACCCAGCGGAACGATCATGAACTCCTGAACATCCAGCTTACTGTCTGCATGTGCTCCACCATTCACTATGTTCATCATCGGGACAGGAAGGACCTTCGCATTCACTCCGCCGATGTACTGATAAAGTGGAAGCTCAAGAACGTTCGCACAGGCCTTGGCAGTAGCGAGGGAGACGGCAAGTATTGCGTTTGCGCCAAGGTTTCTCTTTGATGGTGTGCCGTCCAGCTCAATCATCAGCTTGTCAATGAGATTCTGCTGAATTGCATCTTCTCCTATGAGCTGGGGTGCGATTTTTTCGATGACATTCTTGACTGCCTTGAGAACACCCTTTCCGCCGAAACGCTTGCCTCCATCGCGGAGTTCCAGCGCCTCATATTTTCCAGTCGATGCGCCTGAGGGAACAGCGGCCCTACCAGTAACACCGCCCGAGAGAGTCACTTCAACTTCAATAGTCGGATTTCCTCTAGAATCGAGAATCTCTCTGGCAAATATGAATTCAATCGTGGTCACGCTTCACCCCCGCGAAATTGGTTCAAAGAATTAAGGAAGATCGCTGAAAGAAGTATTTCTGCCGAGTCAGTCAGGGTAACGCTACTATGCTCACTGATCAGACGAATTGGATTATTGAAAAAGACCGCGGTGGAAGTCAAGGCAATTATAGGTTTGAACCCCCTCACGCTACCCTCTCCCCGGAGGGGAGAGGATGATCGGGAGTCTCACCTGTGCCCCCAGAAGGGAGAGGATGATGAGAAGATATTGTTGACCCCTCACCCTACCCTCTCCCCCACGGGGAGAGGTTAATAAAGGACCTCGCCCGTGCCTTTTATGTTGAAATAGCGAAACATGCGAAATAGGATACGGAAAGAAAGCGCAACCAGTTCTATCAGATATTCGTACATGAGGTTACGGAGAGGAGAACTTGCCCAGAGAGGATAGCGAAATCATCGAAGGTTGTCTTAAGGGTGAGGAGGCGGCGTTCAGAGCTCTTCTCCAGAAGTACCGGGCACGGGTTTTCTCGATCGCCCTGAGGATTGTTTCGAATGATGAAGACGCCAGAGACATCGCACAAGAGACTTTTGTCAGAGTGTTCAAATCGCTCTCGCAGTTTGACCAAGAAAGGTCCTTTCAGAACTGGCTTTTCAGGATAGCCGTGAATCTTTCGATAGATTTGATGAGAAAAAGGAAGTTCGCATTCTTCTCGCTTTCGGGAAACAAGGAAGATGGCACAAAGGACCACGACATTGAAGACCAGTCTCCCACACCTGATGTCAGCTATGAAAGCAAGGCCGGAGCAGAGAGGTTTGAGTCTCTCATCGAGTCTCTTCCGGTCAAGTACAAGACTCTTCTCGTGCTCAGGTACAAGGAAGAGCTTTCTTACCAGGAAATGGCCGAGGTTATGGGAATTCCAATGGGAACGATAAAGGCAAGACTGCACAGGGGGCACCGTATCCTCCGGCGGAAGCTGGAGACCAAGAAGGCCAGAGCCGGCACAGGTCTCAGGGCGCGGGTTGTTTTCTAGCTGTCGTACCCTCACCTCAGTCCTCTCCCACAAGTGGGAGAGGAAGAATAAGGAGGGGATTCTTGCTGACCTCACCTCAGTCCTCTCCCGTAAACGGGAGAGGAAGACCAAAGGAAAGGTTAGCGCAGAGATTGTTCGGGTCGGATAAATAGGGCCGCTACTAGTGAACTCGGAGAGAAAGACAATGGGAAGCAAGGCGATATTCCTTGAAGAGAGGTGCACACCATGACGACCAAACATGTTGCTATGCCAACAGTTCTCCTTGTTCTGCTCGGGGCATTCTTGGCTGCGTCTGCCACGGCCAGGGAGAAGTACTCCGAGACCGTTGAATTTTCCCTTGTCCTGAAAGGTGAGAAAACCCTTTCGGTCTCAAGCACAAGCGGGAAGATAGAGATCAGGCCGGGGGTTGGAAACGAAGTCAGATTGAAAGCTATCAAGATATGTTCGGGCAGGAACAAAACGGAAGCAGAAGACGTTCTGAAGGGCATTGAGGTGAAGATGGAAAGGGATGGCGACCAGATAAGAGTTTACTCCGAATACAAAGGGGGCAAGGTGAACCTTGGCTTCGGAAAGATAGAGGTCATAAGGGGCTTCAGAACCCTCAGGGTAGATTTCTATCTCGTCGCACCGCCGGAAATGGCGGTCGGTTTGAACTCAACCAGTGGCGACATAGATGTCAAGGGAATGAAGGCAGGAGCTGACATAAACGTCACGAGCGGGGACTGCGTGCTTTCCGGAATTGGCGGGAGTGTCCGCCTGAGCGCTACAAGTGGAGATGCTATAATCGACGACGTTGACGGTTCAGTTGAAGTCAATAGCACAAGCGGCGACTTGGTCATCAGAACCGCAAAGGGCGATGTTGATGCCAACGTGACAAGTGGAGACGTGAGTGTGAAACAAGTCGGCGGTCGGTGCAGAATCGAGTCCGTGAGCGGGGACATCGATGTTACGGGGTGCCGTAAGTCCGTTGCAGCGCGGTCGTCAAGCGGTGACATCACGGTGACTGATTGTTATGGCGCCGTGAATGTTGAGACAAGCAGCGGTGATGTTGTGCTGACGAGCGGGAACACGATTCGGGGAACGCACTTCTTGAGGGCGTCAAGCGGAGAAGTGACTTTCATGTTGAGGAAGGGCGCGGGGTGTATAATAGATGTGTCAACAGCTAGCGGCGGCATCTACGGAAGGATTCCGATAAATATTGAGTCCGCCACAAGACACAGATTGAAGGGGACTATCGGAAAAGGCGGAGACAAAGTTGAGATAGAGACTGCCTCCGGTGACGTAAGGCTTGTCCTGGAAGGACAGCAGTAGGCTCAGTTTTCTAAGAAGGATGCCTGTATGAAAATCTTCGGATGCTCGAAGTTTGAGAAGAAAATAGATGAATACTTCTCCGGCTCGCTTGGAGAGAAGGAAGCCCAGGAAATGCTGGCCCATATTGAGACGTGCGCCGGGTGCAAGCAAGTATTCAGATTGACGGAAGAGGCGATTCTTAGTGTGAAAAGAATGCCCTTGGTTGAGCCGCCCAAGGGTTTTGACGATCGCGTCCTGTCCCTGGTTTTTGCTCAAGAAGGTTCAAGACTTCCCGCGGAGAAGGGACGCGTCATAGGGCTTTCCAGAAAAGGAAAGCGGATCTGGGCCTTTGCATTCTCATACGTCATAGCATTCGGCTTGGTAATTACCTCGGCGTTCTATCTATACTTCCGGACGAGAGGAACTGTCGGGAAAGGCATTGCCTCGCTTGGCTCGGATTTTCTGGATGGACTGGTTGCGAGAGCCTCAGAGCTGTCGCGGACGCTCGAATATGTCGGCAGCGTCCTGAGGTCCCTTGAAGCGCTCGAGAAATTGACGGGCAATCTGCCGGGACTAGTGCCTAGCTACATGATACTTCTTTTTCTTGTGCCGGTTCCGATTGGCCTAATTGCATTTTTGAGAGAGATACTTGTTGTTCATGAGAGAAGGAAGTAGGGTTTCGGGCAGGATTTTGGCGGCAAAAGTTCATGATCAGAAAACTATCACAGGAGGAGCTTCGATGAAAACCAGAACTGGGTTCGCGTTCATTCTGATTGCAATCGTATCGCTTTCACTGGCTGTGCCTGATCTTCTTCTTGGGAAGACAAAATCCGCTCCCGACAGCGGCGCTGTCGCAACTGAGTTTTCGATCGATGAAGGCGGAATAAAAATCAAGACGAAGGGGAATGCTCTTCACGGAGAGGAAGGCGAGGTTTCCATCGAGATTGGAGAGGGGCATGATGTTGTAAGGATAGGGCACAGCATCATCGTACCGCGCGGGAAAAAGATACGGGGCAGCGTTGTCTCGATCGGCGGTTCGATCTCCGTGTTTGGAGAGGTCCTGGGAGATGCGGTCTCGATCGGCGGCACTGTCAACGTAGATTCCGGGGGAATCGTCAATGGAGACGCGGTTTCCATAGGCGGCAGCGTAATGGAGGGGATCGGGGGCAACATCAGGGGAGAGAACGTGAGTCTTGGATTCCTCCCTTCAGCAATGTTGAAAGGTGGAGGCGCTAAATGGATTTGCGGGTTTCTCCCTTTCGTTAGTGATGCTGCTTGTTTCATCGGGCCGGGATGGGTTATAGGTACACGACTTGCCAAGCTTTTTGTTTTTCTTCTGTTTGGTGCCGTCATGGTCCTTCTCTTCAGAGACCGGATCGGAAGGATTGCATCAACATTCTCATCCAGGTTCGTTCAGTCTTTTGCAGTCGGCTTCACAATTATGATCCTGCTGCTTCCGATATTCCTGATCACGTTTATTCTTCTCTGCATCAGCATAATCGGGATTCCGCTCGCAATTGCCTATCCGTTCATTGTTATGGTCCTCCTCTTCATAGGTTACGTGGCCGGGGCTCTTGTCATAGGGCGAAGAGTGCGCCCGGGACTCGGGCCTGTTCAAGCGGCCCTTCTCGGAATCTTCCTCATTCATCTCATCGGCATAGTCGGCGCGTTGATTTCGCTGCCCGGCGGATTCCTGTGGGGGCTGGGGTTTAGCATCCGGATACTTGGCATAGTGGTCGGAGCTTTTGTCACGACTGCAGGAATTGGAGCCGTTGCGCTGAGCAAGCTGGGGAAAGCCGAAAAGCGAACCGAGGAAAAGGACCCGGCACAAGCAGTAACTGTTTGACAATCTCTGCGTTTCCCGATAGAATATAGCTCTGGAGTCACGCTACATTTCCCGGGAAACGTCCCCCCTATTCGCTGACTACCATGACGCGGAAAGCCATTCCTCTACTGATTCTTGTCTGTCTCTCTGTCTCTTGTGAGAAGCCGCCCACCTCAGTCGATAGCGAGGCCTTGTCTTGCACTGAACAACCATGGCTGGTCAAGAAGCTTGACCCCTCAGGCTATTTGGGAAATCCGGTTTGGGTTCCAGGAGGCAGCCTCATAGGTTTTGAATCCAACAAGGATGACGGAAATACGAACATCTGGAAAGTTGACTACCACAAGCCGGGGGACATTGAAGCCGAAACCGCCATGAAGTTCATTGATCTCGGCGATAATGTCCACGACATCGAATGGTCATATGACGGAATGCAGGTTGTCTATGCTCTCGGGTGGGGAATCGCCAGAGGAGAATTACCAAAGATCTACGTTGCAAACGGGGTGACCGGAAGAGATGCGCGGCCCGTCGCATATGGCTACGCTCCAACCTGGTCACCGGATAACAGGACGATCGCATTCACTACTTTTGATGCCGTGACCGGATATCCGGCGCTCCATATTCTGAATACTTCGCACCTTGCACTTCCGGTGACGCTCCACAGTTCACCTCTCACTATGTCCAACCCATCCTGGTCTCCTGATACATCCAGGATTGCTTTCTCCATGGAGAATTCTGATCTGTGGGGCCGGTCACTGGCCGGCAGATCAATCTGGGTCTATGACTTCAAAAAAGGGACCGCAGAGCAAGTAACGCCCCAAGATAAAGTCTGGATATACGATTACTACGACGACTATCCTTCATGGGCTCCGGATGGAAGAAGAATAATCTACGAAACAAAGAACGACGGTGAAGGCACCTCTTTCGATCTCTGCATCACAGACATAACACAGCAGTTCCCGAAGAGAGTTCGGATAACCTCTACCGACGATCAGGATCACACTCCAAACTGGAGAAGAACGACCGCCAGGGACGAAATAGTCTTCCTCGGGAATGGAAGAATAATGAGAATGTATCTCTGCGAAGGTAGCGGGCGGCATTCCGGAAAGCTTGTGTCAGGACCCAGGACCTGTCTCCGCCCTCCGTGTGAAATCCCCCAGCTCTTTGCGGAATATTTCCCAGAAAGATTCCGAATTACCGATGCGCAGCTCTCTCTTTGTTCCAAGCGCATCTCCCGCCGGCTTTTCTCGAAGCCTCAAACCCAACCTCTAACATTTTTGATTTCAAAGAGTTACAGCAAGTGCCCCGGGACTCCCGCCTCCAAGCTGTGCCGGACCTCGAAATTCCTGGCCCGCCAATATTTCTGGCACATAACCTGCTTCAGTCTGTTGCCGGAGGAGCACTTCAATGAGAAACCCAAGAAAAACAGCTTTGTACATTGTCATAATACTTCTTGCGATCTTCCTCCGCCCTACTCCTGTTTTCCCTTCGACGGTTGACCCTTACAACAGAATTGCGATACATACCCCGGACGAGATACTCAATGGAATGACCGCCAGTGAGGACGGAGTTCTTTACCTCACCAGAAATCTGAGAAAGTGGGAGCTCATCACTGATGTTATGGACGCGAGAATCCCCAACAAAGGTGATGGAGCATTCCATACGATGAACGTTTCCCGGGTTGTTGATGCCCTTAGGAAAATCAGGTTCCCACTCGAAGGCGTTTCAGTTGACATATTCATCCTCCCTTACCCCAGAGCGGAAACGCAAGGCTCCTCCGCCACAGGCAATGCCATCTTCCTTTCCCCTGGGGTAAGGGAATACTCGCAGGAGACGATTGAGTATGTTGCCTCGCACGAAATGGGACACATAGTTCAAAGACAGTACATGCCGGAGACAAGAAAAGATCTTTGGGCCCAATACAAGGCCTTGAGACAAATATCGGATGAAAGCGAATACAACGAGAATTCTGCGCACGACAACCGGCCGCGAGAAGTGTTTGCGGAGGATTTCAGGATGCTCTTCTCGGATGCGACAAGCGAAGGTGAACTCGCGCTGAACGGATCGGTCCCCCCGCCCGAAGACGTGGCCGGGCTCAAGAGCTTTTTCCTTTCTCTCGTTAGCAATAATGACGAGCAGCTTTCGCTGAAGTTGAGTCCAAACCCCGTGAAGGACGGCACCACATTCACTTTTGAAACAAAGTCATCTCGGGATGTGAGTGTAAGGATTTTCGATGTAAGTGGAAGGTTGGTCAAAACGCTTGTCGAAAACCAGAGGGCCAACCGGCAGATGAGAGTGTTCTGGGATGGAAATGACTCAAACGGCCGGGCTCTTCCTGCAGGTATCTACTTTGCCAGACTCTCCACTCCTCAGTCGTACAAAGTAGAGCGAGTGCTTCTAGTCAGGTGAAGGCGGAGTCAATCGGGATTAGCTTCCTTCTCCTACTGCGGTCTTAGGTCTGACAGACTGAACCCCCCTGTCCTCGCCAGCACAGACTTGTCTCCCAGTCCCGCGATATTAACCACGAGGCCGAGAAGATATCTGGGAATTCCACCGCCCGTCTGCTCGCCTCTGTGCCTAAGCTCTCCGCTCAGCCATCCCTGCATCTGAGTGATCTCCTCCAAGCTCAAAGGCTTGAAGGTAGCATTGATTATGAGAAAATACCTGCTCCCTTTCTCAAGCTCCGCCAGAGGGACGATGGAGAACTTCTTACCGAGACAACATTCCGTTTCAACTTGGGGGATGTCCTGAAACCTCTTTGGGGAAGCCCCTTCTGTCTCAACGAGAAACGCATTCTGCCACACGTCATAGTTAACTCTATACTGGCACGACTTTGAAGTAACAAGCCTGTCAAACCATCCCGCCCTTGTTTTCCAGAGCTCAATTCTGTAAGTGAGTGTGGCAGGCATGCCTCTCCCGAGCATCTCCCGCGTCCTTCCCGAAAGCATGCCTTTCAGAGAGAACTCGGCAATAAGAGTCCCGTCAACGTCCCGCACACCTTGTATCTCTATCACTGAAGAAGCCAGTGCCGCGCCGGGCAGGAATGACATGAGCAGGATTGAGAGACTCAGAGCCGCAACGAAGAGGCCCTTAACTCTGTGCGTCATTTCTCTCCTTGTGTCTGACCTAGAAAGTACGGTTGAATCTGAAGCTCACGACAATCGGAGAATTTTCAACTCTCAGGTTCTTTGCGAAATAGACGCCGGTGTGCCCCTTGAGAAGGCCTATTCCGGCGTCAAGGGCGAGTTTCTGATTCCGGAAATCATTTCGGCCCGTCCACGATTTACCCGTGTCGACAAAGAACAGGGCCAGGAACGATGACACATCTATCGCATACTCCGCGTTGAAGAGGAGCATCTCGTTTCCCCTGTATTCCTTGAGACTATGCGCCCTGAGTGTCCCTATCCCGCCGACAAAAAATTGTTTCTGGAGGGGAAGGTTGCCCCTTGGATTTCCTCCAATCTCCGCCCTGAGAAGAAACGATTGGCTCGGGCTCAGGCGAAGATATGTCCTCAGGTCCGCCAGGTATCTCTCAAAACCAAAATCTCCTCCAAAGCGATCTCCCGCCCTCTCCCACTCAACTCTATACCAGTAGCCTGGGCCTCTTCTGTCTTCGTCTCTATACAAGTAGCCCGGACCTTTTCTGTCTTCGTCCAGCATTTCCGGCCATCCGTACTCCCAGGAGACGACCAGGCTTTTCATTGTTCCCTCATCAATCGCAAACGTAGTGTCCCCGATCTCCCAGTTTTGTCTGAAATTGATTCTGCGGCGGAAGAGACTCCAGTCGGTTACTTTGAGAAGCGGATTATAAGAGTCGTTCCTGTACTCGCAGGTGATTGTATTGTGAAAAGCAGAAATCTTGGCGAACGTCGAATACCCGTCCAGGAGAAAGTAATCCCTGAAATCCTTTTTTACGCATATTGCATAGAACATGTTCTCGTCATCCGGAATCATGTCATCAAAGGTCTCAGTCTTTCTGTACATCTTTCCGCCCATAGAGATGACCCGCCCGGGTGTCAGCGGCTGCTCGAGGCCGACGTTGTACTCCCACGCGTCCCTACCAAAACTGTATCCCGCCTGGAGGTCAACGAAAGGATAGAATTCGGCCTTCGGATTGTAATCACCCTTCATATAGAGAAGCCACCCGTTCACCCTCTCAAAGCTCAGATCCAAATCGCTGTCGAACTTGGCTTTCCTCACTACGTGCTTTTCACGCGCGACACGTACGTGTCTGCGTGGTTCTGAGGCGTCAGGAGCATTCTCGTATTCGGCAGATTCTTCTTTTTGGGGCACATACTCGCTGACGACAACACCGTTATCATCTATGTTGATTTCCACGACTTTCTCAGTCTCCACGGTATAGCTTGTGTCCGACGCCCGGCTCTCGACGGGGCTTTCAGTTTCCATTGAGCGAGTAGTGTCCGGCGCTGGAGCTTCCTCCTCCACTGCCAGAGAAAAGAGGTCATATCTGACAGCTCCAAGTGAAGCTCCGGCCGTCAAGGCAACCGTCATCAAGATAAGAGAACCAAGGAATAATGTTGCCCGGAGATCAAACGTTTTCTGTTTCATGGTGCCTCGCATTCTTTTCTCAACGATCCCGATTTCATTCCCGAAAACCCCGATCTGAACTCGAAAAAAGTTCTGCGATAGCCAGTTTTGCATGGGGCGTGCCAGTCGGGATCACCTTGAGGCAAGGTCTGAAACTTGTTCAGGTGCAACGTATTGGTCAGAACTCATGAAATGTATGTGCCGGTTGGAGACTTGTTTTCCGATGCGCAATTGCGACACTGTGTGGAGCTCCTGCCTCACTTGTCGTGCTTCTTGGTTACGCCGTACTTCCTCATTTTCCTGTGGAGGCTTGTTCTGTCTATGCCCAACTTTGAGGCGGCAAGCGAGACATTCCAGTCTGCGCTTTTGAGGTAGTTGAGAATCACCTCTTTCTCTCTTGACGCAAGCTCCGAATTCAATGGCGGAGTTCTCCGGTCTGCCTCTTTCCCGGGAAGGAGCCTTTCGACGTCCCCGGTGGTGATTGTGTCCGAATCGGTCATTATCATTAGTCTCTCAATGAAGTTCTTCAACTCCCTGACATTCCCCGGCCAGAGGCATGAGCACAGAAGGTCCAAAGCCCCCGGCTCGATGGACTTCCTTTTCTTCTCGTTTGTCCTTGCGAACTCCTCAAGGAAGTGCTCCACAAAAAGTGGGATATCGTCCTTTCTGTCCCTCAACGGAGGAACGTGGATCGGAACGACATTCAACCTGAAATAAAGATCTTCCCTGAAGTTTCCCTTTTCTATTTCCTTCGTCAGATTCTTGTTCGAGGCAGAAAGGAGTCTGACATCGAATTCAACAGTCTTCGTCCCCCCGACTCTTTCCAGTTCTCCGGATTCGATGACTCTCAGGAGTTTTGCCTGTGCCTGCAAGCTCATATCCCCTACTTCATCGAGCAGGAGTGTGCCCGAAGTTGCCACCTCGAGCTTTCCTTTTTTCTGCGCAACGGCGCCGGTGAAGGCGCCCCTCTCGTGCCCAAAAAGCTCGCTCTCGACAAGGTGCTCCGGAATGGCGGCACAGTTGAGTTTCACAAAAGGGCCATCTCTCCGTCTGCTATGCTCGTGGATGGTCCTTGCGATAACTTCCTTTCCGGTGCCATTTTCGCCTGTAATGAGAACCTTGCTTTCGGTCGGCCCTACCTTCTTCACGAACTCAAGCAATTCAAGCATGGGGTTTGATTTCCCGATGAGCTCTGGCCGTTTCTCTTTCCTGAAATAAAAAAGCTCCAGGGCGTTTGAAATCGCCACAAGGAGCCGTTCCGGGTGAATGGGTTTCTCCAGAAAATCATATGCGCCCAACTTTATCGCGCTCACCGCAAGATCGATTGTGCCGTGACCGGAAATCATGACCACGGGGATTTCCCTCTGCCTCTTTATCATCGTGAGAAGATCAATTCCGTCTGCGTCGGGGAGTTTCACGTCCAGGAGTATACAGTCAGGGGACCACTCTTCGAGGGCTCTCAGGCCGTCTTTGCCCGTCTTTGAGACGACCGAGAGACATCCTCTGTCCCCGAGGAAACGTGATATTGCTTCGCCCACTTCCCTTTCATCATCGATGATCAGAATCTTCCTGGAATCGAGCTCAAACTCCATTTTCCATCCTGCCTGTCTCCGCAAGGGGCAGCAGGACCAGAACGGCAGTCCCTTCTCCCACCTTGCTCGTAATCTCCATTCGACCGCGGTGCTCCCCGACTATCTTGAGGCAAATGGAAAGTCCAAGTCCAGTCCCGTCTGTCTTGGTCGTGAAGTATGGATTCCAGATCTTCTCGAGAATTTCGTCAGGGATTCCCTTTCCCGTGTCAGTAAACCTGATTGCCAGGTATCCTTCTCCATCCTGGCCGCCCTTTCCCCCGACGACTTCGGTTGCGACGTTGAGCTTGCCTCCTTCCGGCATGGCTTCGTGGGCATTCTTCACTATGTTGTTGAAGACGACCCTCATGAGAGTCGGGTCAACATTGATGGCCGGCAGGGCCGCCGGGCCCTCGTACTCGACACGGACATCCTGCTTCTCCGCCGCCTTGAGAATGTCCACAAGCAAGGACTCAATCTGGAATGGCTCAAGTTTAGGTTCGGGAAGCTTCGCAAAACTCGAAAAGCTTGATGCCATGGATTCAAGAGTCACAAGCTGACCGAGAATTGCCTGGACTTCCTTTCCGATTTCTGAGCTTTCCTTCTTGTCCGGCAGGTCAGCCCTCGACGCTATGCGCTGAAGAGAAAATCTGATCGGCGTGAGCGGATTCTTTATTTCGTGCGCAATCCTTCTTGCCACGTCTTTCCAGGCTGCGATTCTCTCCGTTCGTTTCAGGTCGCGTTCGTATTGCCTGAGATCTTTCGCCATTTTGTTGAAGCTTTGAACGAGCTCCCCGACCTCATCGCGGCTGGTTATTGCCATCTCCCCGGTGAAGCTTCCACTTCCGACCCTCCTCATCTCGGCAGAGAGTAGTCTCAGCGGCCCGGTCAATCTTCCCGAGACATGGCTTCCGATAAGAGCTGCCAGCAGCAAAGCAAGGACCGCGGATAACGCAAAGAATATCCAGACTACTCTCTTGGAAAGCTCTTTATATATATTCAGCTGGTCATAGACACGGATGGCGGCTACAAGGTTCTTTGCCCTCAATATGTCGGCATCATCGAGGAATCTCCCTGCAATGACGGCCCTACCTCGATCCCTCCCCGGGCCGGGCTCGAGTCTCGCGGCCATGACCGTTGAGTCGCTTGCTATTGCCGGGATTTTCCCTGAGAGAAGCGAATCAATCTCGACTCCGGCGATCTGCGGCTGCTTTCCTGTTCCTTTCTGCCACAGCCCAAGGGGCTCCCAGCTCCCACGGTTGTTTCTGCCGTACACCCCGGCGAAGTCAAACTTTCCAGAGGCCCGCAAGCTCTCAACAATTCTCCCCCCCCGGGCTGACCGCAGCGCCTTCTCCGCGTCAGATCCTGACCACCACTTCCGAAATTCAAGCTCAAGCGCAGCCTGTTTATCCTCAATGCTCTGCCTCGCGATGTCCAGGGAGCTCCTCAATCCTTGTCCCACGCCGGGAGTCTCCCACATGTTGACACTTCTTGTGAGCTCCCGCGACAGCAGAAAGGCAAGAGAGAGGTACGGGAAGAGCGCAACTATGGCGACGACGAGCGTGAGCTTTATCCGGAAAGGCATTCTGAGGGCGGAGACGATCCATCCGGCGAAGATAAGCAGAACGGCAACTCCGAGACTCAAGAAGATAAGATTGACAGGAGAAAGCGACAGCATCTAGGGCCTTCCCTTTTGATACGAGCTGCCCAGTTGGCCACAGGCCGCGCCGATGTCTGCGCCTTTGCTTCTTCTGAGGGTCACTGCGCGCCTGGAGGTAAGCAGGACCTTCAAGAATCTGTCAACCTCCAGTTCACCCGGCGGCTCAAACGTCGTGAAGCTGTTTGTATTATAGAGAATTACATTTATCTTGCATTGAAGGCTGTCAGCAAGACTTCTAAGTCTCATTGCATCTTCGATTGAATCGTTCACGTCCCGGATCAGAACGTACTCAAGTGTAACCTTCCTCTTTGTCTCCCCGGTGTAAACCTTGAGGGCAGAGACAAGCTGCTCCAGAGGGTACTTCCTGTTGACACGCATGAGTCTTTCCCGCAAGGAGTCGGTTGCCGCGTTTAGTGAAACCGAAAGCCCGACCCTGAGTTTCTCACGTGCCAGCTTCAGGATTCCAGGGACGATCCCGCAGGTCGAGACAGTGACCCTCCTCGGCGAGATACAGAAACCCTCTTCCGCCATCATGATCCTTATGGCACGAATAGTTGAATCGTAGTTCTGGAGCGGTTCCCCCATTCCCATGAACACAACATTAAACCTTTCGGGCCCCTCAGCGGTTTCTTTTCTCATCCCAAGGAGTTGGCCGACGATTTCTCCCGGAGTCAAGTTCCGTCCCCGGCCAAGCTTTGAAGTAGCGCAGAATGTGCAGCCGAATGAACATCCTGTCTGAGTGGAAAGGCAGTAGGTGGAGCCTTCGCCGGAGGGAATGGCAACCGACTCAACCACAGAGCCGTCTCTCAGACGAAAGACGAACTTGCAGGTTCCGTCAAGACTCGACGTGAGAGTTGCAGCGAGCCCCGTTGCTGCGATTGAAAATCCGTCCCTAATGAAATCTCTTAAGGTCGGCGGCAAGTTCAGAAACCTGTCTGGCGAGGTGATGCCCCTTCTATAGATCCAGTGGAAAATCTGTCTGGCGCGGTACCGCTCGAAGCCGCGGGACTCAAGGAGATTCTCGAGCTCCTTGACAGTGAGGTCAAGGATGTCCGTATTCGCCTGCGCTGTCCGATCCGGTTTCATGCTTGATTGCGAAAGGTTCCCCTGCTGTTTCCGGGGACGCACCCCGATCCGTGCCAGCCCCGGCCAGAGCTTTTTGATTTACATAACCCGACCTTTATGCTAGCATGCGAACAGAAAGAGTGTCAACGCGTCGAGGCCGCGAATTCTCCTGGAAAGTGAAGCTTGGACGGTGCAGGTTCGTGATGGGAGTTCGACAATATATCCCGCTTTTAGACGGAACGAAGAGCTCCAGAAGCAACGCGAGACGCTCAGACACATGTAATTATTGGCATATTAGTGGAACAAAGTGGGTTTTCGACAATGTCGGGTCATCATAAATCAATACATATGGATATGAGCATATGATAAAGAAAGCTATCAGCGCCTTTAAGGCCTTGTCGGATCCCAGCCGGGCACGGATCTTTGAAGTGCTTCTTGAGGGGGAGAAGAATGTCACCGAGATAATTCGTGCGATCGGACTATCTCAGCCAAGAGTTTCAAGACACCTTAGAATTCTCAAGGAAGCCGGCCTAGTCCGGCCGAGAAGAAGCGGGAAGTGGGTTTCGTATCAGGTCGGAGGCGGCGGAGTTAGGCTTCTCCGCATGGGTCTTGAAGCGTTGAGTCAGGTTGAGGGCAGAAGTGTTGACCTGGCACACGATAAGAAAACCGTGGCAGCGCGGAGAGCGGGAGAAAAGGACGCTGGAGTAGGCGTCGTAATCAGGGAACGGGAGGGCGAGAGAAAGGTTTCGCCGCGTCGCTCGAGAGAAGACAATGGCCGCAGAATCCCGGGAGAGAAGAAGGAGATTGAGGACTTTCTGCTTTGAGGTCAGGGACCGATCGGGAGTCGGGAGATCCGGTGGAAGATAGACAGCCCGGAAACTCAGGACGCAGGAATGCAAAGCGTATTGCCACGCTCGACATCGGAACCAACTCCGTGAGACTTCTTGTTGCTGACATAGATAGGAGCGGGAGAATAGTCGTGTCAATGAGAAGAGGAGAAGTAACGCGGCTTGGAGAAGGGCTCGAAAGGAACGGCGAAATCTCCATTGCTGCACGCGACCGGACCGGCGCCGTTGTCGCGAGCTTCGTGGAGGAGGCAAGGAAGTGGGGCGCTTCCGACATTGTTGTTGCGGGGACTGGCGCCCTGCGAAGTGCCCCCAACGGAGCAAACATCGCTGAACATTTCTCGAGGCTCGCAAACCTGCCCGTACGAATTCTCTCCGGTGAGGAGGAAGCAAAGCTGGTCTTCGATGCGGTGAGCTGTCCGCCTTGGAAACAGGCGTCGCGATGCATCGTTCTGGACATAGGCGGCGGAAGTACCGAGATCATCAGCGGCTCTTCCGGCAAAATAGATGATTGGAACAGCGTTGAGATCGGATGCGTTCGACTTACCGAAAGAACGATATCTCATGATCCCCCGCTGCATGAGGAACTTGGCAAAGCGCGGGATGAAGTCGCGAGGGCGCTGCGCGCGGTCGAGGTACCTGAACCGGGAGGTCACCTTCACTGTGTGGGCGGGACAGTCACCACGTTCGCAAGTATCGACAAGAAGCTAACGAAGCACGAGCCCCACAAGATAGAAGGAGTTAAGATGAGCAGGGAAAGTGTCGAAAGCATTGAGAGAGAGCTCTCGGCGCTGCGCCTGGAGGAGAGGATGAAGATTCCGGGGCTCTCTCCGGGCAGGGCTGACATAATTATCGCAGGCGGCGTTATTCTCTCTGAAACACTTAACCATTTGAAATTCAAGGAGTTCATTGTTTCAACAAGGGGCTTGAGATACGGGCTCCTGGGGACCGCCGGGAAGTAGACGGCACGCCGGGGTGCAGGCTGGGTTGTGGAGCCTCAGCAGTTGGGGAGCTTCGGGAAGGAAGGGCGGCAGAGATTCCTGGTTTTGCCGCAGGATTTTGGAATTGACAGGTGTACCCCGAAGCTATATAATTATGATGTGAGCGGTAACAGTCGCTCTCAACCGTTTTCTACTTGCAACAGGCCACGTCGTGGTAGGCGGAAGGCCACCGGCGACCTTGTGTCGCTTCGGAAGGAGTTGGTGCATGTCCGGACGCAGGTACTTTTGTTCCTTCTGTCTGGTTATTGCCCTCACGGGTTTTCTTGCGCTTTTTGCGGGAAAGTTCGACTCCACTGAGCCCGGGAATATCCGGCACCTGAGCTTCGTTCGAGTCTGTGAAGCACAGACGACTCCAAACGCGTGCACTGGTGATCCGGATGACCTGCTTAGCTGGTGGGGTAAGGTCGACAGTTTGCAGGGGCGCAATGCTACTGATCCCGCAGCTCGTACGACCGGTACGACGGGAATACAGGCAAGCAACTCTGTAAGCAGCCTGTCCCTGCAAGCATTGCTGAAGAGGGCAGCAGAAATATTCTTGCTCTTGACTGGACGGAATCCTGATTGGCTCTGGCTAATTATCAAGTGACCTTTTTCTTTTCCAGTAGGCAGTAAAACGTAAGATTTCGGAGTGAGTCCCCCGATGGAAGAGAACTGGAAAAAGAGAAGTTTGCCTCATGTTGATCCCGCGGCGAATGAAGCGGTCCGTGAGACACCAGGTGACGCCTTTGAGGGAGTTGCAGAAGTCCACCTGGCGGCGGACAACACAGCTCTTGCCATAGAGTATTTCGAAAAAGCACTCGGCTCGCTGGATTCGCTCCACTTATATCCTCAGAGAGCTTCAAACATCCTGCACAGGCTTGCCTTCTGTTACAGAAAAAAGGGTGACTATTCGAGAGCCCTCTCCTATTTGAGACGGGGCAGGTCTCTCTTGCGCTCCGACAGGGGGCCGGACCTTGGCAAGCTCTTCGCACTTCAGGGTTCGGTCTATTCCGAGATGGGGCAGTATTCAAGAAGCTTGAGGGCGTTGAACCTAGCTTATGCCCTGCTCAAAGGTACTAGCGAAAACGAAGAGATTGGAAACGTCGAGCTCTATCTTGGCAACATTCACACAAGAATGGGTCAGCTCCCGAAGGCAAGAGAATACTACGAAAATGCACTCTCTACCTTCCGCAGGATTGATGACAACGAGGGAATAGCAAGGGCTCTCAATAATCTCGGCGTCGTTCACAAGAACCTGGGTGAACTCAGACAGGCAGTAGGTTTCCTCGAGAAAGCCATGCGTCTGAGCGAGCGGACCGGAGACTACTCAAAAGTTGCCTCGCACTCGCTCAACCTGGGAATCGTTCATTTGAAACTCGGCTCCTGGGACCTCGCGAGAGAGTACCTTGATAGAAGCGTGAGGATCTTCACCGATATCGGAGGCAAGGCCGGCGTTGTAAAGGCACAGGTTGCAGCTTCCCTGATCCTCATCAGAGAAAGACAGTTTGACAGAGCTCTTTCAGTTCTTGGTGAGACTCTTGCGAAATCTATCGAGAATGGATACAGGAGAGAAGAGGTTCTTTCCCTGGAGTTTGCCGGAGAGGTTGAGCTTGAGAGAAAGAATCTTGCCGAAGCTGAGGCCAAGCTGGAGTGCGCGCTCGAACTGGCCAACGAGATTGCCCCCAAGGGAGATCTCGTGGGAGAAGTGGGCAGGAGATTGGCTGAGGTCAAGCTTGCCAAGGGCGAGCTCGACGAAGCATTCTCTTGTGCCGACTATTCGCTCTCAGCTACGAGAGAGTCCGCAAATTATGGTGAAGAGGGAACTTGTCTGAGAGTCATGGGTCTGGCACTGGGCAGAAAGGGAGCGTGGGATGGTTGTGAAGAGCTCCTGGGTAAGGCGGCCGTACTCCTCGAGGGACACGGCGACAGGTTCGAATTAGCGAAAACCTTTCTTCTTTCCGGAAGGCTGTATCTTGACTCGCTGACTGGAGACAACGCCGACGCAGGGAATGGCGAGAGGGCGAGGACATACCTTGAGAAAGCACTGTCAATGCTCAAGGGACTTGGCCTTCGAGGGTGGATTGGGGAGACCCTTGTTTCGCTTGCGAGACTAGACCTCATCAGGGGCCTTAACGACGAGGCGCTTACCGAGCTCGAGCACGCAGAAAGACTTCTCACTTCCGGTGAGGATGAACTGAAGAAAGAAGTCGGCCTCGTCAGGAAAGCCATTGAGTCGAACTACGTCAAACATATCGACACGGAAAAAGACGAGCTTCGCCTCGTCGAGGAAATGAACAGACTGTTCGGAGGCGGAGGATCGCCGGAATCTCTTGTTTCCGGAATTCTCGCCACAGCCGTTGGAAAGACGGCGGCGGATAGAGGATTCCTTGCAGGCCGCTCCGATGGAAAGGGTTGGGTAGTCCTGGCGACAAAGGGCATGAGCGTGGCTGAGTCGGAGAGGGTGCTCTCGCTCATAAGCATCCCTTCTGAGGGCGATGGAAAACCTAAACCGCGCATTTCGACCAGAGCTTTCGAAGACAACCGGTTCTTGAATGGTGACCACAAGCTCTCCAGTACTCTGAGTTTCATCGCTTTTCCAATAGGTCTTCTCTCCGGTCCGAACGGTATCATCTATGTTGACAGGTCAAGGAACTCCGGCAGGGGAATATTCGGGAAAAGCGAGATAGATATTCTTACGTGCATATCAACGATTGCAGTTGTTGCCCTCGTCGAACAGGAAAAGGCGAGCCTTCTCAGGGAGAACCAGGCTCTTAAAGAGAAACTTTACCCCAGCGCGCACTTCGACAGAGTTGTGACCCAGGATGCAGAGATGCTCAAAGTCCTGAACATGATGGAAAAAGTCAGTGCGAGCTCTGCGACGATCCTGCTTGAGGGTGAAACCGGAACCGGAAAAGGCCTAATAGCCCAGGTTGTGCATGAGGCAAGCCCCAGGAGAGAGAAAAAATTCGTTCAGATAAACTGCGCTGCCTTGCCCGAGCCTCTTCTTGAAAGCGAGCTCTTCGGACATGTCCATGGAGCATTCACCGGGGCCACGAGAACCAAGGTCGGCCTTTTGGAAGAAGCAGATCAAGGGACCGTATTCCTTGATGAAATCGAGAAGATAACTCCTGCGGTACAGAGCAAACTTCTTCATTTCCTCGATAAGCAGGAGATGAGGCCGGTCGGCGGCGTGAAATGGAAGAAGGTTGACGTGAGAGTGATTTGCGCAACCAACACCGATCTCCCAGACAAAATCAGGGCCGGCGGGTTTCTGGAAGATCTCTTCTACCGGCTGAATGACATATCGGTCAGAGTACCTCCTTTGAGGGAACGCAAAGAGGACATCCCCCTACTTGCGAACCATTTCCTGAAGCTCCACGCGGTTCAACTTGGAAAGAAAGTTGGCGGAATCTCGCGTGAGCTGATGGCGAGGATGGTTGATCATGAGTGGCGTGGAAATGTGAGAGAGCTTGAGAAGACGGTCAAGAGAATGATCGTCCTGGCTGAGGAGGGAGAAGAGCTTACGAGTAGGCTTCTTCCTCACGACGTTGGCGAAAAGCACGAGGAGCCCACGCCGAATGGGAATGGGAGTGAACTGAAAACCGAGGTTGAGAAAACCGAGCGCCGTGTGATACTCGACGCGCTGCGAAAGAGCAACTGGAATAAGTCCAAGGCAGCCAGGACTCTCGAAATCAGCTATCCAACCCTCCTCTCAAAGATAAAAGTCCTTGGGATAGACCGCAGAAAAAAGCAGAGGCGGTAGTCTTTCCTCTTTCTGTCAGCCCAGTGTTCCAGTCTCTTGACTCTTGAATAGTATCCCTTCTTTGTCATTGGTTGATGCCTCGTAGTGGTCGCCTCCTGCCGTGTAAGTACACGTAAAATCAACGAGTCACGGACGACTTGAGAGGGCTGGAACGATGAAAGAACGGGATTGTAAAATCTCTTTACAGGCTAACTCCTTATCCTGTTTTGAACTAACCTGTCCCGGAAAACAGACAGGAAAAGTTTACAAAAACAGCCTTAAGTCCGGTGGAAAGAAGACCGTGCCCGAGAGGCTCAAAACAGGGTGATAACCCAATGGCAGTCAGATAGTTAACTTTCTGTTGGAGAAAAAGATGAACCTCTGGCACAGGACTTGCGACTAGAATACGGTCGGAGGGGGGACCTCCGAAAAGTCAGAGCCAGCGGAGGCTATATGGGCTGTCCAAAATGCTCACCACCCCACAGGCCGATGCAAATTAATAGTCCATCTCCGCTGGCTCGGACAAGAAAGAATTGGCCCTTCGCAATGATTCTCTTAAATCCCGAGCGTAGTTGCTAGCCATAGCGGAGGGCCTTCAGATAGAGGCACCGGGCGGCTTAGACCGAAAACGGGGGATGTCCAGGCTAGCGCCGCATTTAGATCCGGTGCTTCCTTTTTTGTGTCTGGAACCTCACATGCTTCACGCAGACCAAAAGCTGGGCTCGCAGACTATCAAACTTCCTTGAGGGAACCGGATACGCAGCATCCGCGCACGTGAAAACTGCCCTCGAGTCATTGAGATTGACCGCACACTCAGATTCCTCTAGGATTTCCTGCATCAGGTTCTCGATTCTTTGTTGTCCGTTGGTGAATTATCGCTTTGTCCTTCAGTGCTGTTGTGATACAGTCATACGCAGGAGTGTTGATCCTCTTTTGCGGAAAGTGGGAATCAAGAGATAAGGCGGCGAGAAAATGAAGAACTTGATTAGAGCCCGTTCAGCAGAATTCTTCTTGATCTTACTGGTGACCCTCCTCTGCCTGAGGCCCGGTTGCTCGCTCCTCGCTGCCCCAGGCCAGACAGGGGTTTCTTTCCTCACGCTCGGAGTCGGCGCAAGGGCAGCGGCGATGGCCAATGCGCACGTGGCGGTTGCCACTGATGCGACAGCCCTCTATTGGAATCCGGCAGGGTTGGCAGAGGTCAAAACAAGAGAAATCGCCGTTTCCCACAGCGAGTGGTTTCAGGGTATAAGATACGAGTTCGCGGGGCTCGCATTCGATGTGGGCAAGAGCGCGGTCGCGCTCGGATTTCAATGGCTCTACTCGGTAGACAAGATAGACGGGCGAGACGAAAATGGAAATCCAAATGGCGATTTCGGCTATTACGACCTCACATACTCCCTATCCCTTGCACGAAAATTCGAAGGCGGGCTTTCCCTGGGCCTGACGTACAAACGTATCACTGAGATGATTGATGATAATCATGCAAACGGCGAGGCCCTCGACGCCGGCTTGAGAATTCCGACTCCCTTGCGCGGGGTCGTGCTGGCTGGAGGCGTGCAAAACATTGGCAGAAATATGCATTTCAAAAGAGAGGATTTTGAACTTCCCAGAACGGTAGTGGGTGGAATAGGGCTTGAGAGAAACCTTCCCGGCGGGACTCTTGTCCTCGCGAGTGACTTGAGGGCGCCGAGAGGAGAAGACTACAAGATTCACGCCGGGGGTGAGTTCACATTACACAGAGGTCTATCTCTTGCTGCCGGGTACAAGATTGGCTATGAAAATGAGAATATCAGTTTCGGAATGGGATATGCTGCCGGACCGCTAAAGATAAATTATTCGTTTACGCCCTTCTACTCAGACCTGGGAAACGTGCAGAGAATTTCTCTTTACAGAAGTTTCTAGGTTCGGCTAAGTCTTTCCGGAATATTCCACTTTTTCAAGTCTTACGCACTTGCCTTCTTCCCACTTCTCAAGCGTAAATAGGCCACCTTCAAGCCGCGCAAAAGAAAAATTCTTGATCCAGTCTCCGAGGACTATCGCTTCCTTTCCTTGCCAGGTGAAATGAATTGGATGGTGAATGTGGCCGAGGACAATTGAGTCAATTCCCTGATTGAATCTTGGTTCACAAATTTCGTGAATCAATTCCGCGTCAGTCGGCCTCCTCCCTTCCGTGTATTTTCGGCTCAGAGTCGATGAGAGTTTGGCTATCTGGAAGCCGATATCAGGATGAATGAGTTTGTAGGCGAAGATGGACACCGGATTTCTCAGAATAGTCTTCAGAAAACGGTACCCAACATCGGTTCGCGTGAACCCGTCTCCATGTGCGACAAGGACTCTTCTTCCCTGAAGCGAGACTTCCTTGCTGCCCGAGGCCACCTCAATGCCGAGTTCCCTCTTCAAGAATTCGCCTATCCAGAAATCGTGGTTTCCCCCCACGTAGGTGAGCCGCATGCCTGAGGATGAAAGCTCCATGAGCTTTGCCAGAATCGGAAAGCCGGTCTTCGGGATGGCAAATCTGTACTCAAACCAGAAATCGAACAAATCGCCAAGAATAAGAAGCTCTCCAGCAACTCTCTTGGCATAGTCAAGAAACGAAAGGAGCCGGGCGGTCCTCACCCTGTCTTCTTTCGGAGTGAACCCTATGTGGGCATCAGAGACAAAAAGTGCAGTGGTCTTCATGATGTGCTGCCTTCTCGGGCGAGGAACGTTTCACCGGAACGACAGGAGTGACGCGACATTTGCACGGCCTCAGTATAACAATCGCCGCATAAGAGTGTCAAAGCGGCAGCAGTGGTTTGCTTGACACATCGTATGCATCGACCGTAATCTAGGAGTTATTCAAGTCTTCTATCCCCGGGAGGTTAAAATGGGAACGTTCGAAGATATGAAGAAGGGTGTAGTCAATTTCTATGTGGGTCTGGCTGGCAAGAGCTCTGAGACAGCCAAAATCGGCATGAAAAAGCTCGATATCGTGGGCGTAAGGCGGAGCATTGCAGATGAGGAAAGGGCTCTGGGGAAAAAGGTCAAGGAGTTGATTGCAGACAATAGCCCCGAATCCATAACGGCAAACAAAGAAGTCCTTGCCTTTGTTGAGAAAATAAGAAAGTTGGAGCAGGATATCTTGTCCAAGGAAGCTGAGATTGAGGAGATCAGAAAGGCTAAGAAACCCCAGGCGCCTGCCGGCTAGTGTGCCGTCCCAGAAATAGCTTTACGAAATGCGGGGCGTTTCATAAGGCACACTGCCAGGGGGTATGAGGGGGT
>JASEGR010000011.1 GCA_030017955.1 Candidatus Eisenbacteria bacterium | reverse complement strand
GAAAGACATCCCCGTAACCTCCAGCTATTCTTGGACTTCTAATCGGACACCAGTGGGTGCTGACGTCTAACAAGTCAAACCTTGTCAAATACACTCTCGCACTCCTCTCCGGTCTTCCAAAGCATTTGTCCCTAATAATTCTCGCAGAGGACTTCGTAGAACGCTTGAGGATGCTTACAGGCAGGGCATTCTTTTGGCGCTTCGGTTCCCTCGAAGATGTAGCCGCAATTGATGCAGTGCCATTTCACCATCGATCTTTTCTTGAAGACCTCGGAATTCGATATGTTGTTGATCAGTTTTCTGTATCTCGACTCATGGAATTTCTCGACCTTCGCTATCTGTTCATAAGACTGCGCTACTTCCGGAAAACCTTCATCCTTGGCAATCTTGGCAAAATCCGAGTAGAGGGTTGTCCATTCCAGGTTTTCTCCGGCGGCTGCTGCTTCAAGATTAGTCTTCGTATCCTTAATCGTTCCGGCGGGATAAGATGCGGTTATCTCCACGTCTCCGCCCTCCAGGTACTTGAAAAACACCTTCGCGTGTTCTTTCTCATTTTCTGCTGTCTCGAGGAAGATGTTGGCAATCTGCTCATAACCTTGCTTTCTGGCTGCGCTCGCGAAATACGTGTATCTGTTTCTTGCCTGAGACTCGCCTGCAAACGATGCCAGAAGATTCTTTTCCGTCCTTGTTCCCCTGATCGATCCGCTCATCCTAGCTCTCCCTCCATTTCCTATCTTCTCACCCGGTCTTCCACAACAAGCGGGTTCCCCGCGCGGGATGCCCTTGTTGAATGGTCAAACTTCCTACTTGGCCAGAGAGCTGCGCCAACTGTCCAGATTATCCTTCAGGCTCTGCTTCAGCGGAATCTCCGGTTTCCAACCGGTCATCTCGCTGAGCCGGGCTGCATTTCCCAATTGCGAAGGAACGTCCCAGGCAGTGCGCCGCTCGGCAAGTTCCTGGATCTGAATCCTCGTAGAAGTTGATGCCATCGCGAGCAGCGTGTCGAGCATGTCCCTGATGGGCGTCGCCACGCCTGAGCTCACGTTATAGACCTGGCCGGCTTTTCCGTGCCGGATCGCAAGCCAATATGCCCGAACGGCATCACGCACGTCTGTGAAATCCCGCTCTGTGCCAAGATTTCCAACCTTCAGCGTCGGCGAAGACTTTCCCATCTCAATCTCGGCTATCTGCTTTGCAAAGGCAGAGCATACCAATGAGTCAGGTTCGCCCGGTCCGGTTAAATTGAATGTCCGGGTCCGTATCACGGTCATGCTGTAGCGATAGGCGTACCGGACTGCAAGAAGGCTCTGTGCCGCCTTGCTGACTCCATATGGGCTAAGCGGACGGAGTTCGTTTTCTTCTCTGACGGGCAATTCGCCGGGGTGCACCAACCCATATTCCGCCGACGAGCCGGTGACCAGCACGCGTGCTTCCGGCTTGACTTCCACAAGTGCATCCAACACATTCTGAGTGCCGACCACATTGATCCTCAATAGATCTACCAACGATTCGCTCTTGAGCAGTGCAGCCAGGTGAAAGACGTAATCCGGCCGAACCTGGCCGATAACTGCAGCCACATGCGCGGCATCGGTGACGTCGCACTGGAACCATTCTGCATAAAGGTCGGCAGGCGCAGGGATGCCCGGTAAATCCACCCCATGAACTGCAACTCCCTCGGCACGTGCGGCCCCATCTTCACAAAGCTGTTCTGCCAGGTGTTGGCCAACGAACCCAGCCGCCCCCGTGATTAGCACGCTTTTCGTCACTAGCTTACCTCGTCCGGCAAGAATAGCGCCCGGTTCCGTCCGAACTCTTCAATCGCACGGACATAATCCTCTCTCCTGCCATTCTGCTGGGTGATGTTTCAGTGAGCCGAGCTCCCGAGGATCCAATCCGCAGTTCGCCTGACGCCTTCTTCCATTGTGACCTGCGGCCGGTAGCCCAACGTTGTCAAACGGTCGAGGTTCACTTTCCATTTTTCTGGATCTCCGGGCCGGATCGAACCACTGTAAATGAATCGAGGCTGTGCACGCAGAATCCCGCAGATAATCTCTGCCAGTTCCCGGATGGAGCATTCACGGCCAGAAGCTACGTTATAGGTTTCACCTTGCAGTGAGGCACATTCGGCAGCCAGTATCATGGCACGCGCTGTGTCATCCACATAGTTGAAATCGCGCGTCTGAGTTCCATCACCGTAGATCGGCAATTCCGTCGGATTCCGAACGACCTTTTGGATAAGATCATACACTACCTGTTTGCGCTGACGCGGTCCATAGACCGAAAAGAAACGCATGGACGCGGCCCTCAGGCCATAGAGTTGACTGTACACGGCAATGTACCGCTCTGCTGCCAGCTTGGCAACGCCGTACGGAGATATCGGAACTGTGGCATCCTCCTCCTGTATGGGCATCCGGACCGGCTCGCCGTACACGGCTGCCGATGAAGCGTAGATAAGCGCTCCGGGCCACCGCATTTGCCGCAGGGCTTCAAGCAATTGAAACGTACCCGCCAGATTAATCCCGTAGTCCCACGCCGGCCGTTCCACAGAGGGCGGGACATAGGCGTTGGCCGCAAGATGGAAAATTACATCATAAGATTGCTCGCCGAGCAATTCTTCCCATCGCAGTTGCCGAATATCCGCTTGCTTCAGGTGCGCCCTGCCGCCCGCACCCACCAGGTTCTCCCGTCTGCCCGCGCTGAGGTCATCGACGACGGTAACCACAGTGCCTCTCTTTGTCAGTTGTTCCACCAGATGTGAACCAATGAAGCCGGCTCCGCCTGTGACCAGCACGTGTCGCAAAGCCCATTGTTGTTTCTCTATCAACCCTGCCTCCTTCTTTCGAAGAGATCGCGATAGGCCTGCGCAGTTTTTTCGGCCACGCCATCGGCGGAGAATCGCTCCAGGGCTGTTTGTCTCGCCGCCCGTCCCATGCGCTCGCGTTTGTCCTTGTTCTGCAGCAACTCCAACATACGGTCAGTCATCCCGCTGATATCCCCCACATCTACAAGGCAGCCGGTCACTCCATCCTCTACCATCCATGGAGTACCGCCCACCCGGGTGGACACTACTGCTTTACCTGCAGCCATCGCCTGAGCAACTGCCATGGGGGCGGTTTCCTCGATGGAGGACAGCGCTACCACCATTGCGGCAGAGTATTCCTTCAGCAGTGACGTCTGTTCAATTCGACCAACAAGGTCAACAACCGCCTCCAAGCCGCAGTTGACAATCTCTCTCTTCACGCGTTCAAAATACATCGGCTCTGAATTCCCGCCCACGATTCGTAAGCGGGCCTGGGGAACATGCCGGGAAACCGAGGCGAACGCCTGAATCAATCCAACGACATCTTTCCGCTCAGAGATGTTGCCGACCCAGAGAATAATCGGGCTCGGGTCGGCTTGACCATTCCCGAGCTCAAAGAAGTCATCGGCAACTGGATTGAAGACTGAATAAACAGCCTTGCCGGCCAGTTGGCCTGCCAGTAGATCAGTAATGTACCCACCCGCATTGGAAATAATTCCGCGGGCATTCCGTATGCTCTGCGCCGCAATCCAGGGGGCGATCCATCTGCGGTAGGCGCCGGTTGCACCCTGATAATGGGCGATATTGCGCATGTGAGGCACCATCGCTTCTACACCGTGGACCGCAAGCAACAAACAATCTCGCGAAGAGGCAGCCAATGCATACTCACTGAAACCTTGAGCATGCACAACATGAGGATGGAGAGTCCGGTTGCATGAAACCACGTGGAGTTCAAGGTCATCCCGCTTGGCTAAAGCCTGGGTGAGGTAAAAAGCCACGGCCTCAACGCCACCCCGAATCCTGGACTCGTCGTAAGGGTAAACAGTACCCATGACCACGCGCAGTTTTTCGGTCATGTCACTTACCTTATATGGCTAGTTTGTATGCCCCCAGTGTTTGATGTGCCACTATCGAGGGCTCGAATCGCTGTCGGGCAATCTCACGACCGCGTGCCCCCATTGATTGACAAAGCTCTTGTGACTTCAGCAGCGCGACCAGGCGGTCGGCCAGGGCCGCTTCATCACCCGCCTCTACTATAAAACCATTATCACCATCTATGACGATCTCGGGGACGCCGCCTACCCGCGAAGCAACAACCGGCCTTCCCATGGCCATCGCCTGCGAGACCACCGTCGGCGCTGCTTCCTGGATCGAGAAGAGAGTCAATACCGAACAGCGCCCCATTAATTCGAGCAATATATTATCCTCCACAAAGCCATGAAACGCAACAGCAGATCCCAGGCCGAGCCGGCTGACCAGCTGCCTCACCTGGGCCGAGTAGTCCGCATCACTTGCCGGACCCGCCAAATCGAGCCGGGCATCACGCACCTTCGCCTTCACCAGAGCAAATGCACGCACGATTCCCAGCACATTCTTGAGTGGAATCATGCTTCCGGCAAAAAGAATTCTACCCGGATCCGGTTCTCTCCGGTAATCAAAGAATGCCGGACGAACCGGATTCGATATCACCACATGATGGTTCCGCATCCACTTTCCCAACATCTGTCCCCCATGTTCCGATGTCGAAATGACTACTCTTGCGCGCCCGAGCACGCGGCGCACCATCCGGTCCAAGAGCCACGTGCGCGCCGTTCGTTTGAGAATGCTTTTCTCGCCCAGGCGAACTTCAACGTGCACCATACCATGGACTGTTACCACGGCCGGCACTCCCAGGCATGTGCCGACCTCCCCATACACTCCCACTCCCTGAGCATGAACAATATCGGGACGGAACTCATTCACAATCTGCCTTGCAAGGAGAACGCTTGACCTGCCGCCGGTCAGCAGTGCGTAGCGCCTCTGTGCGGGCAGTAGGTGCACGGTCAGCTTGGAATCTATTTTTGCCTCTTCACATCCAGCGGCGCCGCTGCCAAAAGTAACGACCCTGACCGCCTCAATCTCTTCCCGGGAAACCAGGGCAGGAACCAGAACCTGTGCAACTGCCTCAACTCCCCCTTTCACCCTGTCCATCTGAAAAGGGTAAGGACTCACGATAAGGACCCTCAGTCCACTCATTGCCCCGGCAGCCCCCGCGTAATCGTACGCATCCGGTTCCACATGAATTGAACGGCCAGGAGACTCAAACGCTTGACATCTTCAAGCCGCAGGAGATAGGCCGCCGTCCCGTATCCCAGCACTGCCAATGTCCCGCCCAGGGCCAACTGCAGGAAAGAGCTGCTCCCGCCGATCCTGATCCCCCACCACGCCAGCAGGCCTCCCAGACATGAAGCAATCAAGGTCTTGCCGCCATTCTTAAGCAATTGTTTTTCTCCGATGTCTCCCAACCTGCGGCGCATCACCCAGAGCATCACTGTAGCCGTGACCACATAAGATGCCGAGGTTGCCCAGGCCAGACCAAGATAGCCGCACCAACGCGTCAGAAGCACATTCATACCGAGCTTCACTGTCACGAGAAGCAAGACACCCACTAATGCATTGGTCTTGCTGTCCTGGAGGGCATTGAAACCCCGTGCGCAAATGAAGGTGATGGCCATCGGGACGACGCCTGCCACATAAGCTGCAAATGCAGGGGCGGTGAGCGCCGTGGCGCGAGAATCGAAAAGCCCCCGCTCGAATATGAATTGAATCACCGGCCTCTGAAGCGTGATCATCACAACACACAAAGGGGTCAGCAGCGTAACCATCACGCGGATAGTTGGAACAAAAGTCCTCTTGAATGAAACAAGTCCACTCTCGGCAACCTGTTGTGAAAGAAAGGGCAGGATGGCGGTATGCGATGCCGTCAGAAACATTGTGGCCGACATAGCCATCAAGGTTTGCGCATACCCCAGAGCACTGATACTGCCCGGCGAGAAGTGCGCCGCTATGGTGCGGTCCACTACGGGCAGACACAGAATGAATGCCTGGCTGGTCACCAAAGGCCACAGCAATCTGAAGAATTGCCCCATGCCTTCCGCGCGCAGGTTCAGCGTCCACCGCCTGCCCAGGCCTCTCCGCCGAAGCAATGCCATCAAGAGGGCCCATTGGGCGACAGAGCCCAGAGATAGACCAATGGCCTGAGCGTACACAGCCCGTGCCCGTCCAAGAACTAACAAAGCCAAGATCACCCCGAGGGCCGAAAAAGAGACAGACAGTGCAGCCGCGAAAAAAGATTTCTCCGCATTCAAGATGGCCTGACAGGCAGTCCACACACCGCTGAAGAGCACGACGGGAAGCATCATCCACACCAGTTGGATGGCTAACCCGCGTCCCTCGGCTCCGGCAGGTCCCATACCCGTACCCAGCAGTCGCGCCGCCATTGGCGCCCCCACGACCAGCACGATGCTCAGAATCGCAAAGGAAACAAAGAGCAGCCCCAGCACCGCATTAAGCAGATTTCGCGCCTTTTCAATATCCTTGACACTCTGCGAGAGATAGAGCGGCACCAGGACGGCGAGCAAGGGACCAGAGGCCAGTGCGGCAAACAAGGAGACCAGGGCAGACGACCACAGAAAAACGTCCATCTGCCAGCCGGTACCTAAGTAGGCTGCCACAAGCGCCGCCTTCACCAGGGAGAGCAGGTAGCCAAAGACCAAACCAAGAGTAATGACCCCGACTGCTCCTGCCACTTTGGTGCCGACGGCGTCAGAAGTTGATGCGTCGCTCATACCTGTTCAAGTCTCCCGTCACTTTCAAAAGAATCGTCTTCACATCTTGATTCTTCGGCATTCGTGATGTTAAGAGTCACTGAGCGGAAAGATACCGGGTCGAGCGGCAAGAAGGAGCGGTACTCGCGCAAGCCCGACAGTTGTTTCGTGACGGAGCGCATGAGGCTAGGTCTGCAGCTGCTCCGGAAACTTGAGACCCTGCTCGCAGGGTATTGCTCGTGGGCAGAGGGCGTTCACCTTGTTTGGCCGCTTCTTCCCGATGAACTTGTTCCCGGATACGACAGGAACAGCTTGCCCCAGTCGGTCTTGAGCATCTTCTTAACGCGGGATCTGCCGAAGACGTTGTACCAATAAACGTCGTGGTAAAGCCGTGAAGCAAGATAGGACCAGGGTACTATGGGTGTTCTGAGAAGAAGTTTTTCAAGCGGCTTGAGCGCGCCGTGGTAGATAAGCTTCTGTCCCCTTGAAGCAAACGTCTCTTCAGAACCTTTGAAGTGAAGGTTCATCTGAGAAATATCAGTCCCGACTACCTCGATTTTTTTCAAGTCCCCGCATCCGAATCCTTTTTCGTTGGCAATTCTTATGAAGTCAATCGAGGATGGCTCAAATCCCATTATCTTGGCCGCGACCGTATCAAGGGCGACAGGGTCGGATGATGCAAGAATGAGGTTTGTCACGTGAGGCTTCATTGCCCTCGGGCCGGGGCCGTCTCCGGAAAACGCCGCATCCATCACACAGAAAACTCCGGAATGAATCTCTTTCTGTATGGCAAGGAGGTCAACCAGAGCTTCATGAATCACGCTGTGCGTCCAGTGCCTTTTCTTGTGAAGAAGACCTCCGAATGCGTTCTTCACTGCGCCAGTCATTGTTGTGAAGACGTGGGTTTTCATGGTGGGAAAATGAATGATATTCGTGTCAAAGAAAGCTCTGGGAATTTCGATCCCCTCCGGATATATCTTGTCAAGCACCAACATCTTCTCTTTGGGCTCAAACTTAACCCATTCTGAATCCGGGTCATTGAGGTAGAGATAGTCGATCCCGTATTTCTTAACGACCGGGTCAAGTCTGTTTCCAATAGCCCCCTCTCTTGCGCTGACAACAACTGTGTCGTTTTGCGTCGCAAGCAGCTTCTGTTTCTCGAATCCGGAGGAAAGAAGTTTCCCGATAACGGCGTCAAGCTGCCAGGGTGTGGTCGAACAGGCAGGATAAAACTTGTGCCAGGAGATATTTATCTTGAGGTGGGTCGTTTTATCCGGAGAGATTGCCTTCTTGAACTCTGCAAGCTCAAGAAGTCTTCCGTAGTCTTGAATTACTGAGTCAGGGTTGGTTTTGAGGACGGCGACTTTTGGCATCTACGGAGAGCATATCAAACTAGAACCCAAAAGTGAAGGACCCTCTCGGGCTGTTCCCCAGTTCATGAAATGAATAGGCAAGGTCGAGACTGAATCCCATTCCATTCTTGAGTCTTTGGTTTATGCCTATACCGGCCGAGTAGTTCTTCGTTGCACCTGCTTCCATCTTCTGAAAATACCCTCCGCGCAGGCCGACGAATCCAAGGACCATGACCTCCATGCCCGCCCTCACTCTTTCGCTGTTTTCAACATCTACGGAGCAGCTGAAGAGTCCCCTTTTTTCAAGTCCTGCGCCAACCACAAAGGTTGAAGGAACGTCTTCGCTGTATTTTCCGCTGGTTGAAGAGTTCCACTCCACAGGCGCCATAAGGTCTCTCAACATGACGCCAATTCGCACGCCCGGAGCGACCCGGAGGAGACCTCCAAGGTCAAGACCGTATCCAAATGCGTCACCCGTGACTCGATCAACTCCGCCGTCGGCATTCTTGCCAAAGCTTGCACTTCGTATCTTGAGAGTCCCTCCAACACGCACGTCGTTAAGAAATGAAGTCAACTCGGAACTGAGCGTTCGGGCAGCAGAAGCATATAGCGTGTTTTCCTTGAGCGCATCGTCTCCCGAGCTGGTTATTCCGCCGGCGACGGCGAGACCGGACAATAAGGGTTGAGAGTAAGCGGCGAACCTGTAGGGTATGAGCCCTAATTGATTAGTGTAGGCAAACACCGCCTGGTGCGCCGTCGAATTTGCCAATCCGGCAGGGTTCCAGATCACGGCGCTGGCATCATCAACCAGGGCAACATATGCCCCGCCCATTGCCATGGCCCTTCCGCCCATCCCAACCTCAAGGAAAGCTGCAGGAGTCTGAGCGGCAAATGCGTTGGTTACAGAGTAAGATGGTGACAGTAAAACCATCACAGCTATTATTCCAGGTATGAGTGACACTTTCATCAATTCCCCCTCACCTTAGTCCTCTCCCCCGAGGGGAGAGGAACGAAATAGTTAGATCACATGGTCCAGAAGTCCCGCCCCAATTCTCTCCCCCGAGGGGAGAGGAGCAAAGAGATGGATACCGTTCCCTCCTGCCCCCACACTATCCTCTCCCGTTGGGAGAGGGATTCTGATAGGTCCGACAGGCGTTCCCTCTACTTTATCAGTACGACTGTCTTTACGGCTCTCTTCTCCCCGCTCGCATCTTTGACTTTGAGCTCAAGAACGTACCTTCCATTGAGCTCAATCCCAGCGCTGTCTCCCCTACCATCCCAATTGTCAGTCTGAACCACGCTCTTATCACGGGGATTGTTCTCGGCAATGACCCTGACAAGCTCGCCAAGCATGTTGTAGATCTTTATTGTCACAAATGGTGTCGGTGTCTCCGTTGAAGAGATTCGATATTCAATGTTCAGGCCGTTTCCGACGTGCGGGGAAAACGGATTTGGATAGAGACGCACATCTTTCAATGCAAGCGGCTCGGCTTGGATAAGAACCGCGTACTGAGAGAACGAAGAAATAGCCACGGAGATTCCGCCTTGCGCATCCGGTGTTCCTCCGAGTGATTCCCACCTGAGCCTCGTGGCATTCCATTTTCCTATGGATGCGTGATTGGGATCTGCCCCGGAGAGCACGGGAAGCGTGATAACGGCCAGACCATCGGACGTGAACGTGAGACCCGAAGGCCCGAGCTCATAGATTTGGCCGGGTATGCTGAACATCCTTCCGGTGCGTTTTGCGCTCGGGGCGTCCACTTTTCTCATGGATATCTCGGTTGAAACATCAACTGCGCCCCTCGCAATCTCCAGCCTGAAGCCTTCCTTGTCCGAAACTACTGCTGTGTCGGCGGGCGTGAGGAGCTGGATGATTCCTACCGTAAGTTGTCCTTCTATTCCACTTGCCGAATCACCAGCCACCACCAAAACTTCTCCGATATAGTCGTCGACAGGATCCAGGACCCCTCCGGCAATTGTCCCGGCCTCTTCGGGGATGAGCGACCACTTTAGCTCAAGCGCCAGTGACTTCCCTGTTGTGCTCGTCGCGGTGAACGAGTAAACGGACGAACTCTTGTTGCTTATCCTCTGCGGCCCTGATACGGCAACGGAGGCCAGTGTCACTGCTTCCATCGTGAAGTCCTTGTCCCTTCCGCTCAAGCTGTCACCTTCGGTAAGAGTCACAACATAGCTTGACCTGCCGCTGACATGCCCCGACTTAGAGGCGGCGAGTCCGTAGCTGTCTGGAACCGGAACCCTGAGAATGAATCTTCCCCCCGTGTCTGTCACAGTGCCAAAGAAATCTCCCCTTGAATAACTCGTCGCCTTGATCAAGACATTGGTAAGGCGTGCGCCGGTTTCGGCAAGGGTCACTCGTCCTGATATCGGACCTCTCAAGCGCGAAAGCGTGAAGTTGATACTCTGAGAGTTCACCGGAATGCCAAGAATCTCTTCCTGAGCGTATCCCAGGAGTCTGGCCTTCACGTTATAGTTCGCAGAAACCACAGCCAGGGATTCTATTGAATAATGTCCGAGGGAATCGCTCTCCGCCACACCTGCATGTCCCAGTGAATCTTCGGCCGCTATACTCACTCTGAAGATTGGCGCGTTGTCTGCACTCTGGACTGTTCCTCTTATGTAACCGTTGTTCAATGTCAGCTGAAAATCCACGCCCGTGCTGCCTGCCAAAACATTCTGGACGTCCGGGGGACTGGCATACCCGCCCATACTCACGAGAACCGTGAAGCTGCCAAGGGAAATAGGAAGTCCGCCTATCAGGTAATTTCCAGAGGCATCACTGACCGCTGAACCTTTTGTCGCCCCCCCTAGTTGTGCCCGTACAGTTGCACCGGAAACGGCAGTTCCAACAGCATCTTTCACTGTTCCCGAAATCGAGCCCGTGTTGGCTGCGAGAACAAGGTCCTGGGTAAAATTTGCCCCGACAGAGAAATCCAGTCCCGCCACTGATTGCGAAGTATGGCCGCTCTTTGATGCCGCGACTGAATACGTTCCTCGCACCAGGTAGGGCCTTCCTGAACTGTCCTTGAACTGGTAGTTTCCAGAAGCATCAGTCGTTACCGCGCCGCCGCCGTTGGACGAGTTTGCAACCACAAGTGCTCCTGCGATTGTAGCTGCCCCGTCAGTCACGGTTCCCGTGAGAAGCACGAAATCCGATGTCAAAACAATATCTTTTGTGGCTGAATAGACTTGCGATGCGTAGGCTACCTGCTCATTCTTCTGAAGATATCCTGTTTTTGATGCTGTGAGAGAAAGGATTCCCTGGCTGAGGCTCTGGGCGGTGAAGTTCAGCTGGTACTTCCCTTTTGCATCAGCCGTCGCAAAGAGTGTCCCGGATTCGATCCGCGCTCCAGAGAGGACCTTTCCGTTCTCGTCTCTTACCGTTCCCGAAACCAAATACTGGGCAGGATGAAGCGCAAGTGTTGGAAACGTTGCCATGTCTCCCGGACCTGCATTGATGTTGACGGTTCTCGCAATGTATCCGCTCTTTGAAAGCGTGAACGAGCCGCTCCCAGGCGGTATTTCAAATGTGTACTTGCCGGTTATGTCTGTGGTGGTTGAGACCGGCCCAAGAGTCACAGCTACGTCCACTGACCTCAGCGCCGCCCTGGATGAGCTATCGATGACAGTGCCGGTGAATCTCGCCACATTGAGGGTGAGCACGAAATTTTTCCCGAGGACTGTCTGAGCAGGTGCCACAACAAGTGAAATCGTATCGGGAGAGGATAGATAAAGGGGTTTACTGGACACCAGCTTCCAATTTCCCGGCTCAACGCTTATCGAATAGTTGCCAAACAGGTCCGTAGTAGTCTTCACAGAGTCAAAAGTTGAAGCATTAATGGCTTTGACATTTGCCAGATAGCTTGCTGACCCGCCGGACGTTACTGTTCCCTTGATGACGCTCGCGTTCGGTGTCATGGTGAAATCGACACCCGTTATGTTTTGACCAGGAGAAACTGTTATTGTTGAGGAACCTGAGCTCAAGTAGCCCTCCTTCGAGGCAGACACAACTTGAGTTCCTTCGGCAACGCTGAGCGTGTAGGTTCCGTCCATCGCACTCACCGTAGATGCGCCTCCGGTTGAAACAGCGATGCCGCTCATTCCTGATCCGGAAGAAGATTTGACAGTTCCGGAGATTGAACTCGCGTTCTGAGTGAGAACAAAATTGGTACCAGAGAGAGTCTGACCGGGCGTAAGAATCACCTGCCTTGACCCCGGCGACGTATATCCGGTTTTTGTCACCATGATTTCAAACGCCGCCCCTGGAGGAAGGTTGATCCTGTATTGCCCGAAAACATCTGAACTGGCTGAAAAAACCCCGGAGGTTCTCGAAATCGCCTCAACCAGGGCGTTCCCAATGTTCTTCTTGCCATCAGTTATGCTTCCCAAAACGGTTCCGCCCTGTGCCGTCAGCACGAGATCCGGATCGACAGTCTTCCTCTCCCCGGGGCCGACAGTTGTGAGCCTCGCCTGTGAGGAAACAAAACCTGTCTTGCTTGCGACGACGACCCAGCTTCCATCATCCACTGTGAAGCTGAACTGGCCGGAGTAGTCTGTCTGTGTCGTAAGTATCTTTGCTCCGCCTGACAAAGTCAGGGTGACCGATGCGGACGACACGGCAAGGCCTTTTTCATTCACTGTCTTTCCGGCAATCGTGGCCGTGCTTTTCTCAAGCACCAGCATCGAATCCGGAAGAACGATTGTCTCACCCGGGCCAACGGCTATCGTCCGGACCTTTGAGTCCCTGTAGCCGCTCTTTGAGGCATAGACACTCCATGTGCCTGCGGTGACGCCGAGGGAGAACGTTCCACTTCCGTCAGTGCCGGCAGATCGTTCCGCACCTGACAGCAGTGCCCGGATAGTCGCGCCGGAAACAGGTGCGCCAATCTTGTCCGTTGTTCTTCCTGAAACAGCCCCCGGGCTTGGAGCCATGCTCAGAGTGGCGGACTCGTTTGTTCCTACTCCCGTCACCGGGTTAAGAGAAACGACAACCGTATCTTTGCCGCTCTCATACCCTTCTCGTGTGCCCGTGAGAATATATGTCCCAAGAGGCATTCTTTCTGCATTGTAATGACCTTCGCTTCCGGTCACTATTGGTTCAATCTGTGAGAAACCCTCCAGTGTCTCCAGTTTCACGTTGACTCTGGGAAGGACCTCACCTTTGTCGTTTCTCGAATTTATGTCAATGCTCCCGGTGCGTATCTTGTAGAAGAACCTTGTGGCCAAGCTCACTGATTCACCTCCCGTTGAATCCACAGCGGCAATTTTCCACAAGAAGGTCGCATTTCTCAGTGAATTTGAGGCCTGGAAGTCAAACAGAGTATCCGATGTTGCAAGAAGTCCATCCCACACGGGAAGACTCGCAGTGCTTCCGCTCTCTTCCTTGAGCTCGTAAAGGTAGAGTCTGTACCCCATCGCCCCGGCTGACTTGTTCCATCTAAACGTAATCGTTCCCACCGAAAGAGTCTCATCGGTCGAAGGCGAGAGCGGAACCGGTGGAAGAACAGGCTGAGGGAGATTGACGGTGAACTCGTTCACTCCGGCCTGAACAGTGGAAATGAGGGCGGGGTTGGGTCCGTAACAATTGAGAACAGCCCAATAATAAGTCGCACTCTTTGTGAGAGGCGGTGGTGTCATCGAATAGAATCCGGAAGGATCCGGGCTTCCATAGACGACTCCCGGGGTCGGCGAGATGACCTCCCAGATTATGTTTGCACCTTCAATTTTCGTTTTCTTCTCGCCAGTCACCGGATCCGTTGTTTCCGTGAGCGTTATCTTGGTGTCAGAAACAAGCACCGCATAGTACGGCACGCCGGTAACGGGATTCCAGTCAAAGAGCGGAGTTGTGGTTCCTATTTTCCCAAGAGGCGACTTGGCAGCAGGCGGGGATTGCGCTTCGATCACAAGCTGGAACTCAAGAGACTTCTCGCCGCCGCTCTTGATGACACAGTAGTAGAGGCCCGCCTTCATGCTTCTCTTCGCCGGCGTGAACTGGACAGATTGTTCGCCGGCAGAAGGCCCTGTCTCGGGGACGCTTCCCATGCTGTAAACGCCGGGCGAGAGCCCGTACTTGAGGGAGCAAGGCAATGCAGCAGGGAGCTCAAGCCATTTGACGGTCACGATATCAGTCGTATCAGTCGGCGAGAAAAACTCGAATGGGACCTGGGTCAGTTGTATCAGAGCCTGCGAATCTGCCGGAGAAAAGAGATATGCGACAAGACACAGAGCAAAAAGGGACAGCGAAAGAAATCTATGTTTCATTTCCCTCCTCCAGAGAGAAGCATTCGCCCGAGGCACCCGGATTCCTGATTTGTCGTATCGCAATTGTTATTGAAACGCGCGCTCCTAGAAACTCATCGAGAACGAGACTCTTCCAAGTGGCGCAGGTACCGCAAGGACAGTCGAGTCAACCCTCAAGCCTTTTCTAAGCGGCATCCCGAACCCGATGGAAGCGGACGGAAGAAGCAGATTGGTTTTCCTTCCGGCATCATCATCGGTGCCTTGCCTGACCTCATCCGCCCAGGTCACGACGGCTCCAAGCTTGAGCAGGGAGAAATCCAGACCCAGCCCGACGCTTCTCTTCGGTTCCACTCCCCTGGTCTGGCCAAGGAAACTGTATCCGAACTGCCCTGTGTATGTTGCATACGTGACTGTTGTTGTGATGAATCCCAACCTGATTGAGCTTCCGATTTTGAACGAGGAAGGAAGATGGATGCTCAAGCTGTCGCTGGTCCGGTTTTCAATGAACTCGGTCAGCGTAAGCTTTGCAATATCAAGTTTGGTTGGATCAAGGATATCGTCGCCGCCTTCGGTGTTGAGCGCGGGCACTTTGTTTTCGACTACGTTCATGCTGCCCGTGAGCAGGATATCGGGAAGGTCCTCATAGAGTGCGTCCAAACTCAGGCGATTCCCCATCCGGTAAGAGGCGCCAAGCTTTTTGCCCCATGCCTTTCCCTTGAAACTCGCCCATGCCGACTGGTTCAAGTCATTATGCCAGTCGTCATTCGGATTATTGAAAATGAACTCCTGACCGCTGTATGACATGAGTCCGTCCACCCTCGCCTTTCCGTCGAAAAACGCGTAGCCGTCATATCTTGAAAGACCGGCTCCGAGCCCGATATTGTCCAGGAGACTCCTCCCGATGCTGACAGATGTGACATTCACACTGACATCAGCCAGTACGTTCAGGTCGATCATCGCCTTGAATCCAATCGGCTTCGTTTCGTCCCCGATTGTTTTCTCTGTCTCAAACTGAACTTCCATGCCGGTTTCGATAAACTTCATCTTGAGGCTGAACGGCTCTGATAGCGCCGCGCCAAATCCAAAACCATAGAGTGGGAATGCAACGCTTCCGGAATAGACTCCGCCTTCCTGCCCGAAAGCTGCCCCGACTTCGGGGTATGAGACTTCAGTTTCCGGCGTTCTCAGGTCGGTCAGAGCACTGTCAACACCTTCGTTTATCCTCTTTTGAACGTCAAAAAACCTGCTGACCATACTCAGACTAGGTTTAAGTCTGGGAGCGCAATCGACTGAACCCTCAGCTTGTCTCAGGAACGCGAGCCCGGCGGGATTCAACGAGGCGTGGGCGCTGCCCGGAGAAAGAGTTCCTATTCCTCCACCAAAGGTATTGCCGGTTGAGCCAATGCCATAGAGCACGGACGAACTGAACGAGAAATCCATGTCCATCTTTCCGCCGGAGAAGACCGTGATCTTGTCCTTGCTGTCCTGATTCTGGCCAAAGGCCGGTATCGCCGATGAAACCCAAAGAAGAGTGAGAATCAGAATGAGTTTCAAGAAAATCGGCCTATTCCATTCCCGAGTCTTCCAGAACGAAAACATATTTGTCTCCTTCGAGTGGGGACCTGGCGGTAACAGCATGTCATCTAATAATTTTTCGGAGGGCTCCAACCTTTCCTTAACAGCAATTACGCCGTTTTGTTCCAGGAGCTGCCTTCTGACTTACTAAAACGAAGTGGCCCAAGCACATCGCAGGGCTGATGCACGGACCGGCGATCGGATGGAATCACGCGGGAATGCTTGCGATGCTTGACAGCTCAGAAGGCTTGTGGGTTCTAGCTGTGGATGTTCATAGGGAGCCTGGGGATCACTCGCCCGGCGGGTTTGAATTGCCTCATACGTCACCCGGGCAACCCGTACTGCTTTCGGCTCAATGTGGTTGATACGACTGCAGCTCGTACCAGGCTGCACTGGCAACCCTCCACTTCACTTCCCCGACGTTTGCAGCAAACCAGAGGGTCCACTCAGTCTCTTGAGACGAGCCCCTGACTCCTTTCCCGGGCGCACGTGCGCCGCTTGACAGGCCTATTCTAACCACTGCGCAGTCAACGAAAGTCCCGGCAATAGTCGACACGTTTTCCACGGCCTTGATTTCAGCCGTGTCGTGAGCTGCCGATATGAATCTTGCTCCGACACGGACAGGAAGGGGCAGGATTGGAAGGGGACTTTCGTCGCGCTTGACATCGTAGGTAACAACAGCATTGCTCTTCTTGGCGACATAGAAGGTCTTTTGATATCCCCAGCTATAATCTCTTCTCACAGCGAACGCGTTGGTCCCGCCGGGCGGAAGTATCGCCGTATCCACCACTGTCCATGTCTCAACGGCGTAGAGAGTGTCAGGCGGCGACTGGGCGATTCCGGCCGGAGGTATGACACAGGAGAATGTCCAGCTCCTCCCAACTTCCAATGGAAAATAGTCCCCGGGAAGATTGTCCTCATCAGGACCGGTCGTTTTCTTATCGCAGTTCAACGTGAAAACCAACCAGAAAAACGCAAGAATGAGAAATACTTCAATCTGAACCTTCTTCAAGTTTCGTCCCTTCGCAAGGCTGACCCGTCAGTCCTTTCTGTTTCCTACTTCTTTCCTTATGTAATCAATTATCTCGGCCGTTGGTGTTCCAGGTCCAAAAAGCTCCCCTACTCCCATTTTTGCAAGTTTGTCTGCATCTTCCTTCGGGATTATCCCTCCGCCGGTCAGAAGCATGTGCCCGGCACCTTTCTCTCTGAGAATCGAGAGCACTTTCGGGAAGATGGTCATGTGTGCACCCGAAAGAATGCTCAATGCGACAACATCAGCGTCTTCCTGAATGGCCGCCTCAACGATCATCTCCGGGGTCTGGTGGAGTCCTGTGTAGACGACCTCCATGCCCGCATCCCGAAGAGCGCTCGCGACAACCTTCGCGCCTCTGTCGTGCCCATCAAGTCCGGGCTTAGCAACGAGAACTCGTATCTTCTTTTTCATAGTTCAGGTATTCGGGTACACGTCACTCATATCACATATCATGGGCAGCGATACAGACATCTCTTTGTTCCGGAACCACGGTTGAAAAGAGAACTGCCTCAGCGGAAGGTCTCTTTCCCAAATCAGTTCTTCCCCCTCTCATTCTCAATCACAGAAATTATTGCTCCCGCCTCTCTCAGCGGAGTGCCCTTTCCATCAAGGACTCTCGCGACAGCACTCTCTATTCTTCCATCAATCCCGGACTTCTCCCAGGCATCTGCCAAAAGCCGCTCCTTCACCAACTCATGTATCTTGAATCTTATGGCATCCTCCCTTTTCCTTTTCAGTCCGTTGCTTCCCGAGAGAAAGCCGAGGTGCTCTTCAATCTTTTCAGAAAGCTCCTGAACTCCATCTCCTTTCGTTGCCGCAGTGAGTAAGACGGGTGGAGACCAGACTGAATCGGCATTCCTGAGTTCCAGAATGCTCTTTACCTCGGCGGAAGTCCCCTCCGCCCCTTCCCTGTCCGCCTTGTTTACGACAAAAATATCCCCTATTTCCATGAGCCCGGCCTTCATCGCCTGAATTCCATCGCCTGATTCGGGCACAAGAACGACTATAACAGTGTCTGCCGTATCCACGATATCGAGCTCTGATTGTCCCACTCCGACAGTCTCAAGAAAGATCCTTTCAACGCCGGAAGCATCAAGCGCCTGACACACATCCAGAGCAGCACTCGGGAGCCCACCCAGACTTCCCCTTGTTGCCATGCTCCGGATGAAAATTCCCTCATCTCCCGCAAGCTCGCCCATCCGCACTCTGTCTCCAAGAAGCGCGCCTCCGGTGAAGGGACTGGTCGGATCCGCAGCAATTATCCCGACTCTCTTCCCATTTTTTCTCATCTCAAGGGCAAGCTTTGACAAAAGCGTGCTCTTGCCGGCGCCTGGTGGGCCGGTGATGCCAATCCTGAGCGCCTTCCCTGCATGCGAGGAAAGCAGATCAATAAGCTCCAGGGCGGCAGCTTCCCCGTCTTCGATTACCGAGATCGCCCTGCCGAGCGCAAGTCTGTCGCCCTCAACAATCCTTCTTGCAAAATCCGATGGGTTGAACATCAGGTAAAGAATGCTGCCTTTCTTGGTCTGTGCCCGGATTGGCTGACATTCAAGAAATGCTCATAAGCACAACAATCACTCTGCGCACGCGGAATGCACGTGATTCCCACTCGCCTGGAACCGCTAGAACTCAATCCCTTTTCTGGCAGGGATTCCTTTTCTGTAGTGATGCTTCACCTCTTTCATTTCGCTCACGAGGTCCGCAAGCTCAACAATCCTGGCGTGAGCGTTTCTCCCCGTTAAGATGAGCTCAAGCCGTTCCGGTTTTTTCTCGATGAGGGATATCACCTCATCGACGCCGATCAGGCCGAAATCCACTGCAACATTTATCTCGTCGAGAATAACCAGGTCGTAGTCGCCGGAAAGCACAGCATTTCTTGCCTTCTCGAAGCCGTCACGTGCGAGCTTCCTGTCCTCGGGAGACGGATTCTCTCGCGAAACGAAGCTGTCCCGACCCGACTGTATGATCGTGAAGGAAGGAATCTGTCTCAGCGCGTTGAGCTCTCCGTACTCTCTTCCTTTCATGAACTGAATAATGAGCACCCCAAGTCCGTGGCCGCTTGCCCTGAGGCCGCAGCCGATAGCGGCGGTGGTCTTCCCTTTCCCATCACCTGTGTAGACCTGAACCAAGCCTTTTTGTTCTGGCATCATCGGTTGGGTCGAGTGCCCAGCTCACTTCCTCTGGGTTTTTTCCTGAATCCAGTCTGCAATCATCTTCAAGGCAGTCGGTGACATGGTTTCTTCGATTTTTCCGTACTCCAACGGCGTTCCGGTTTGGGAGGGCTGGAAGAGGTGATTCAGACCTTCCAGTTCTCTGATCGAATAGTGCTTGTTGCGCCCCGCCACAAGGGCGTCCTTTATTGCAGCAAGGTTTTCATCCGGAGGCACCTGCAGATCTTTTTCACCATTTATCGCAAGAACCGGGCATTTCACTTTCATCAAAGCCGGTTTTGGATCGTAAGTAAGAAAGGTACGAAACCAGGGAGACATGAGCTGCCGCAGCTGAGGGTCGATGGCTGCCTCGGAATGCCCAAAGGCCTTTTTCTCATCGTCGGTCATCGTCTTCAGCGCCTCCAGCATGATTTCGCGGAGTTTCTTTGATGCGACTGCATCATCCTTTTCCTGTTTCAGCACAGTGAACATCCGCTCCTGAAGAGCTCGGTTCTCGGCAATTTCCTCATCGCTCGCCCCGTTTGCCTTGGCAATGAGCGCGCCCTGCAGATAGAGAATCTGCTCCCCGGTCAAGCCGGTTCCTGCCATCAATACTATGAAGGCGATATCCTTTGACTGGACTGCCACCATCGGAGCTATGATGCCGCCTTCACTGTGTCCGATTAGACCAATCTTCTTCTGGTTTACTTCATTCCTGCTCTTCAGGTACTTGATGCCGGCAAGAACATCGCTTGCAGACGATTCACTCGTGGCCTGGCTGAAGCTGCCGGTCGAGCTGCCCACACCCCGGTCATCTACCCTGAGCACTGCGATCCCGTGGCGTGTCAGATAATCCGCGAGCACAAGGAATGGGCGGTGTCCAAAGACTGTTTCATCCCGGTCTTGAGGACCTGAGCCCGTGATGAGAATCACCGCAGGAAACGGGCCTTTGCCTTCGGGCAGCGTCAATGTGCCGGCTAGTGTTATCCCTGCGTTCTCATTCTTGTAAGAGACTTCTTCCTCACGATACGGATATGGTTTCTTGGGTTCCTGCGGCCGCTTGACCTCAGGTTTTTTCTCGCTTCGTTCAAGAGTAAGAGGAATCGTCACTCCGCCTTGACTCCAATTTCCTTCGATCGCCGAGCCGTCCCCCCTGAACTTGCCTTCGAAGGACCCCGCGACAGACTGGATTCCCAGGCGGACATTGCTGCCATCGAAAATCACGTCATCAACCACTATTCCTGTGGCGCCCTGGTCAGGGCTGTCAAGCGTGGCCTTGAGCGCACCGCTTGGTTCCCTGGAAATGTTGAAGACGACTCTGAGCTCGACTCCACCGAATTTCACAACTCCCTGCCAGGTACCTTCAATGTTTGACCCGGTGTTCCCCGGCGACTGTGCAGAAACCCCGGCAGTCCCAGAAATAGCGAATAGCGTCAGGGCCGAAATCACGATTCGAGACAGAGAAACCAGCAGTCTTTTCATTCTATCCCCCTTTGACTGCACATGAAGTGAGAGGTAGAATTCTCTCAGGACCTATTCTATACCTGTGTTGACACACGTGTCCACAACGGGAAAAGTCCTGGGAAAGCGGAGAGGAGGCGGCCAGACCTCGTGTGCACAGCAGCAATATGACTAAAATGATACTTTACTTAGTCTCCCGCATGAACGAGACTATATGCTGTAAACCTTAGCTGGAGGTCAAGTATGGAGATAGCTCCTAGAATTAGCGTCGATCCGAAGATCCGTTTTGGGAAACCGGTGATTGCGAAGACCCGCGTACCTGTCGAGCTTGTCATTGGCAAACTGGCTGGAGGAATGACTTACGAGGAGGTCGCAACGGAGTATGGAATCACTCATGAGGACATTCTTGCGGCTCTCGACTATGCAGGAAAGACGCTAGCCGATGAAAGGCTCAGGATGACCGGTTGACATGCCAAAGTTTGTAGGTGAGGATAAGGAAGAGAGAAACTCTCGGTCGCTAGGCCAGAGGAGCCATATCGTGGCCAGAAGTGCCGTTCGCCGGCACACTGCCCCGGTCCTTCAAGGCTTGGTGGATGGCAAACGCCTCACAGTGAATCATTGCTGCTTCTCATGTGCAAGATACGCTCTACTTGATAACCACCATCTTCAACGTCCGGGAGTATTGCGGCGAAATCAATCCATCGCGGCGGGTAATACCAATGGACGAGTCCGCCCGCTGACGTCACGCTTTCTGTTGCATGATCCCTGGCTTGTGCAGCAAACTAAGACCTTGACAGTTGTAGTCTGAAGAGACTACATTTGTAGTCATTCGGGACTACGACGATGCAAACACTGCTCGAAATAACCAGGTCAAAGGTACGGCGCGACCTCTTGCGGCTTTACTTTACCAATGTCGACGAGGAGTACTATTTGCGACAGCTTGAACGACTTCTTGGTTTCTCGGCCGCCAATATCCGCCGTGATCTTCTGAAGCTCAAAGAAACTGGACTCTTCAAGACAAGAGCGGTCGGCAACTTGGTTTTCTACAGCCTGAACAAGGATTATCCCCTTTGCAATGAACTGAAAAGCATAGTCTTCAAGACCATTGGAGTAGAAGGTAGTCTGAAGAAGATAGTCAATGCCACTGAGGGAGTCGAAGTGGCTATGATTTACGGGTCATTCGCTGCCGGTGAGGAAACCGGAAAAAGTGACATTGATCTTCTAATCATTGGCGAACCAAATGAGGAATATCTCATGGCCGGGATAGACAAGCTGGAAAGAGATCTCAGGCGTGAGATTAACTACACTATCTACTCGAAAATGGAATACAAGAAGCGCAAGCGGAAAAATGATTCCTTTATCCGGAAAGTGTTGACCAAGCCCAAGATCATGCTCGAAGGTTCAGAAGATGACCTTCGATGATCTGGCGGATTCCGGACGACTTAGAAAAGACGAAACCGGCAAAGACAAAATTGCCGAATTCCTTCAATTCGCCAAGACTGAAGTGGAAGCGGCCCGATATCTCTTCCCGAAATACAGGGCTGTCGCCTACAAGTCTGCCTACGATGCCTTAATCCACGCAGGAAATGCACTTATCAGACACTATGGATATCGTCCAACTGACAGATTCACCCACGCCACGATAACTGAATGCACCGACCGGATTTTGGGCAAGGAATATGGTGCACTTGTAGGCAGATTCAAGAGGATGAGAAGAAAGCGCCACCCGCTTCAGTACGAAGCCAGCTTCGTTGAGTCAGAAACTGAGGTTCTGAAAAGCATAGATGAAGCCGCAGAGCTGATCAAAAGAATCGAAGAACATATCGGGGTAAAACCTCGCCAATCAAGCTAAGATACGGAAAGCGTCCCGGGAACTGCTTACCTCAGGACTACAAGTTTCCTTGAAAGAGCTTTCCCATGTGCCTCAAGCCGATAAACATAGACGCCGGAAGAAACCTTGTGGCCTCTCTCATCAACCCCATCCCACTGGATTGCGTGGAACCCTGCCGGCGTGACACCCGAGATGAGCTTTCTCACGACGCGTCCCATCACGTCGTAGACGATAAGACTTGTCTGGACGCTGGTCGGCAAGTCGAACCGTATTGTCGTTTGAGAGCTGAATGGATTCGGATGCGACTGGTGAAGCGCGAGCACGGTCGGCAGAACCGGGAGTTTCTTGTCGGGCACGGCCACGGTAGTCGCACATTCGACCCGCGAATAATTGTTTCCCTCGTCAAGCTCAGGGATAGCGTTCGCCCGGTCAACAATTGCGTAGACCGCATTGCCAACATAGTCAGGCTCCGCCCATGGAATTGACACGATGGTGGTGTCGCCTAATTCCAGCGCAATCAGCAAGCGGTCGCCGATAAGCATCCCGCCCGAGTCCGGGTGACTTAGGAAAAATTCAACCCCGACTCCGAGTGCATTGGCCATGCCCGTGTTTGCGAAAGCCGCTTCGATTATCAGAGTATCGCCAACTCCCCAACAGGCCGTGAAGGAGCCGGGCACCACGACCAAGTCGGCGAGAGCGCCACGGATAACATCGCCAAAGGATTCGTTGTTCCCCTCACTTCGTTCCGCCACCTCTTCGAGGGAGTCTGCAATTAGGTAAATGGTACTTCGGCCTAGCGGCGCAAACCACGGCACCGAAACCCGAACACTTGAACGCGCTGCCACGCTGCTCACTCTGACGCTGTCAATGGATGTTCCCCCCGCAATTGGATTCCCCCGGTAGAAGGACACGAGGAAGGACGGACTTGCGACACCTCCCTGGTTTTCAACCACAGCCGAGAGCACGCCAACAGAGTCGGACCCCGCATAGCTGATCGAGTCAGACGGCACAACCAGGTCTGGAAGAACAAGGAATTCAAAGGACGCCCGATTTCGACTTCGATCAGGATCGGGCAGAACACTGTCGGGATCTGCGGTTGCCGTCAGAGTATCGACCCCGGCCTCGGCAATAAGGTGACTCGTGACTGTGATGGTCTCCGCCGGTGCTGCTGAAAGACTCGACACTGTAGCCAGAGTTCCAGTTCGCCTGGCAAATCGAACAGAGAAGTCATTGGCCCCTACGCCGCCGGTGTTAGCGACCATTGCCGCAACATCAACAGAGTCTCCGGGCGAAGGATTGGGCTTGGAGACCGTTACGGAGCAGACAGTCAGGTCCGGCAAGACGCTGACCTTAACGTAAGCGATGTTGTTGGCCTCATTCTGCTCGGGGACGTTACCCATCGGGTCTGCCACTCCGTGGAGCTTGTGCATCCCTGAACTCACAATCCACGCGGCTGTCGCAGTGAATGTTGAATCGGGGCTGACTGCCGGGAGCGACACATCTGCAATCACAACGCCTCCCGAATCGGGATGTCCGTCGTAGAAGCGCACAGTGCTTGGCATAGAGCGGACATCGCCTATGTTCTCGACCCGGGCATTGACATGCGCGGTGTCACCTACTGCAGGGTAAAATCCACCAAGCCACACTGACCCTGCCGCAAGACGCAGGTCCGCCGAAAGCGGCCGATAGCCAAAATTGAGCTGGTCAGTTAAACTCAAATCGTTCGATATTCCGCGGGAGGCGATGCTCAAACCATCGAAGAAGTTATTCCGCATACTCGCGCCCGGCGGATTCTTCAAGTCGCTCTTCAAGTCAATGACATGCAGGTTGTTCTGGCGATCCAGTGCGGCAGTAACCATCCAGTCGGTAAGGGTGTCGGCAGTCACCGACCGAGGTAACGTCCAGGCCGAAGCCGGTTCATCGAGGTCCTTCAGCGCCACCTTCAGGTCGCCGTCATAGCCGTCGTAGCCGCGCCACAAAACTGCGGCGATATTGCGTTGATCCACCAGAGGAACTGGCGTTTCAATGAACAAAGAGTCCAGCGCAACCTCTTCAGCCCCACCCCAGGTAGCCTGTCCGTTCGGTTTCCTTTTGGCCATAACGTGATAGCGCAGGGTGGAATCTGGCAAAGTCTCGACCTCAACCCATGTGGCAAGCACATCTCCGCCTGGCGCCATCACCACAGAAGGCGAAGTTCTCTTGTTGCCCACATCTCGAAGTATCTCATGTGCGCTCCATGCGCTCCCGTTCCATGTGGACCACATTACTTCCTGATTCCCCGAGCCCGGAGGATCTTCTCTCACCCAAACCACAAGCGCAGAGTCTCCTCTCAGAGCGCAGACGAATGGAGACAAGTCATCTGCCGAGTCATTCGTGATTGACGCGGGCGCGGACCAATCAACCCCCGAGAATTTCGAAAAGTAAATTTCGCCCGAGCCCGGGGCAAGGGCGCTGTCGCCGACGGAACGCGCCCATGTAAGCATGGCGCCTTCCGACTCAAGACCTGCGAGGCTGGGAAGTCCGTCCGCACGGTACGGCGGCTGAGTATCCTCAATCACCGGCGAAGGCTGACTCCATCCCGACTCTCCACGCACTGCATACCAGATGTCCTGACGATCCAGAATGTTGGACAGACTAAGCGGCTGGTTCGCTTCGGGTTCAAGAAGAGAGCTCTGCACCCACGCTGCGACTGCTCTACCGTCGGACAAGAAAGAAACCGCAGGAACGCTTTCAAAGCGGTCGTTTGTTGTCACCCGCTCGGGATCATGCCAGGTGCCAATTGAGTCCCTGATAGCGAAGAACACTTCGGGGTCAACTCGTAGCGGGTCGGCATCCACATCCGCTATCCAGACAACGCCAACTTGCCCTTGTTTCCCGGATGCTGAAGCCGGATACGGAAAAACCGCGGGCAGATACACCGAATCGGGGAGCGTTGCAAATGCGAGGGGCATGGAGGGCGGCCCGGTCAACTTCGGGTATGTTCCTTCCCATGGCCCCCACGTCCATGTGAGAAGGTCTTTGCTTGCGCGGCCCCAGATAATTGAACCGGTCACTCTGCCTCCGATAAGGAATGAATATTGGCCACTCACGCTGAAATTGGGAGGAGGATACACATAGCGAAGTTCCGGACCCCACAGGGCTTGTGGCGAGAGGACAAGTTCAAGCCTGCCAAACTTGATCGGGTCGGACACCCTGAGGATGCCGTTTACTCGTGCGCCAACCTGACCTCCCAGACTCACATCAATTTGCCCGAGGTTGACCTGGAGAGTACCCGAGGCCATCGCCTTCACGAGCACGTCCATGCTCAGACCAACATCAAAGCACACCACGCCGTAAGCAACGCAAAGCGATGGCGAGTACACTTCCGGCAAGGCAGGGATTGCCAGTTCCAGCGATCCTTCGACAGCAATGCTCTCAAGTTGGCTGCCATCGGGCGAGACTGAACACGTCAATATCAATTCCCACTCGCGTTCCCCTTGGCCAAAGACCTCTGTCTTAATCTTCACCTTGCCTTCGACTTTCCACGCTAGCCGCGAGTCAACGGGATAGTAGAATGTCAGGTAGATATTCTCTTTAAATTCTATACTGGTCAAGCCGACAATAAGCACGTCAGGATCTATGAGGTCCTGAAAGACCAGGAGCGCTATGTCGGTGGTCTCTTCATTCTTGAGTCTGAGCGTGAAGGTCAGATACCCGGGCTCACGGCCAAACCCGACCGGCAGCACTTTCTCGAGCTGAAGACGGCCTGTCATCCACCACGGCCAGTCTCCGACGACCAGTGTTACAACATAGGGTTCGGATTGCAGGCCGGAGGCATCGAAAGCCGTGACGGTCAAAGCCAGGTTCCCTGCCGGCAATGTGCCGACATCAAAGGACACCGACCAACCATCTGCCGGGTTCGTGTCCTCCAACACAGTCCCGTTGAAATCGAATCTGACGCGGACCAAATCATTGTCGGCGTCTGAAACTGTGGCAGTGAACCGATTTTCTGCCCCTTCGATTCCACTGAGGAACCGTCCAATTAATTTGGGGTCCGACAGTCCATCGTACTGGGCCGTAACTCCATTCACTCGGGGCGCTACTCTCCCGAGAACGCCAAGTTCCCGCGAGGCAGAGTTGTTGATTTCCGAGGATTCCTTGATCGAATTCAACGGATCTACAAAGACGTAGAACTTCTGGTAGGCGCTTGAGGGAGTCCAGCTCACGCTTGCAGCTTTCACTTCGCCAGGCCCGACGGATTGCAGCACTACATCCGGATCAATTTTCACGTACTCGTTTATTCCACTCCCTGTGCTTGCATCGTAAAAACGAACGCGGACACCGGACGCGCTCGTCCCGCCGTTGTTATGAACCATTGCCGTCAACGTGAGCGTCCCTGTTTCCAGAACCGTATAGGTGAGATCGGTCGCCCCCAAAGCGAGGTCGGGTAACCCAGGGCCGGGCAGCCCCGGAAGACTCAGGTCTGCATGAACCGAGGACTGCCCCGTCCAATGCACAAGATCGCTAGCTGCCGCGCCGTATCCGGACTTTGAGGCCTGTACCACATAGTCACCGAACGGGATGGCCAGGAATTCGTACTTTCCTTCCACGTCGGATGTTGTCGTGTACAACACCTGGGATCCCAGAAACAACTGAACAAGTGCGCCGGGGACGACGCTCCCTGAGCCGACCGCCCGGACGACGCCGCTAAAGCTGGCAGGAATTGTCGAACGTGTATCAATAGCAAATGCCGGGCTCAAACCCCAGCTCTGATTCATCGGTCCAAGCCAGAGCGAAAAGGCGGCGCTTGTCCCTTCTCCAATCAAAACTGCCGGTGGACCCGCGAAGCCGGGCCCGAGGTAAAGGCTGAACGGGGGGCTTGTTCCCTCACCAATCAGACCATTCGTAGAAGTTTCTGCGCTCGTGATGAGGCCTCCCGAAGCCAGCACCGGCAAGAGAACAGCAAGGACGAACAAGTGGCTTATTCGAGAGGTCTCACGGCACATAGTCGTTCCTCCTTCTTGCAAGCAGGCATATCGGGTCGCCGGGCTTCGGCATACCGCCTACCACAAGGCGACCCGTGCTTCTCTCTTCGGCCACGAAGGGCCGGGAACGGGTCGTGGACATTTGACGCCCGCCCCGGTCTCCCTCAAGAGACCGAGCTCCGGCAATAAATGTCTTTGCGCAACGGAACCCGTTGTTGTTGTTCCGGTTCGTCGGATTGTTGTTGTTGCGCTGAGCGCAGCGGAGGTTCGTTGTATTATTGTTCCAGGAACCGCCACGTAACACCCGGTTGGACATAATCAACCCGTCCCCCCTGCGCGGCAGACCAGCCGCGACAAGACCGCACAGCGAGCAAATTTTTTGCTATGGACAAGATACGCGAGTCCCGCACACGACGACCGAGGATCTCAAGGAGGATCGCATGGTCCACGGTGGGATAGAACTTCCAGATGTCAATCTTAAGCGCCAAGGGATAGTCGCGAACGAACTGCTGGCATTTGAGAATCGCGCGATGCGTCCCCCGGCCCTTTCGGCAAGCGTAAGAGTCGTGAATGAAGCGCGGCTCCCAAATTGGCTCAAGCACACGGACCAACGCGTGGTGCATGATTCGATCCCGGAAAGGCGCCGCTGAAACCAGCCGTTCCCTGGGCTCCTTTACGATGAAGTCCCGGTAAGGGCCAAAGCGGTAAGTGCCTGTGAGAAGTTCCTGCCTCATGGCCAGCAGGTTCCCCTCGCAATCCATCTCGAAAGCGGCTACATCCGGCCTGCCTCGCTTTCCCCGCCGGGCTGCGCGATAGGCCGCGTAAAGATTGTCGAACGACACCATGCGCTCAAAAAGATTGCCGTAAGTTCTCACCAGAGTGTTTCCCTACCGCTCGCCATCCCTCGGCCGTGTCTTTTCGTGCTTTGCCCACCCGCCTACCATTCGGCCAAGCTCTTCCAGGTGTTCTGACGCAAACTCATAGCGCCGCGCCCCCAAGACATGAAGGTCGTTCGCCAACCGGACCAGGTGCCGGAGACGCACGAGTGTGAGATTCGCCCGTCTCAATAGGTCTTGCTTGTCCCGCTCGAATTGTGCCTCGACCAGAAGGTCAAGGAGGTCCAGCGCTGTGTTGTCCATGCGTTGACCCAACGCGAAACGCTGCGAGGGAGGAAATTCATTCACCCGAAGGATAAGCCACAGGGCCAAGTCGTAGGCCTTGGGCACCACTGTCACCAGCGCAGACATACCGTCAAACCCTCTCTCGCAAAATCGCGCGAAATGCTCAAAAGGCTACCCCGCACCCCACCCCGGAAAAGGGAAAAAGAGTTAAAGAAACAAGTATCATTGAGTCCTTGCGCAACGAAACCCGAAGGTGTCGTAGTAGCCGCCGCCGACGTGCTGGTTCCGGGCCGAAGGGTAGTAGTTGTTGCGCCGCGCGCAGCGAAGGTCCGGCGTATTATTGAGCCAGCCGCCGCCACGGAACACCCGGTAGGAGCCGGTCGTCGGTCCTAATGGATTGGAGGAAGGACTCACACTGTAGTATGTTGAGCTATACCAGTCCCTCACCCACTCCCACACATTTCCGGCCTGGTCATAGGCGCCATAAGGACCAGGAGAATTCGTTGTCTGGAACGGAGGACTGGGATTGAGCCTCCCATCATAGAAACCAACCGGTGTGATCTTGGCTGAACCGCTTTCGTAGGGATCGCCGCTCGCGGAGTAATTCGCCCGCGTGCCGTCTATCCCTTCTCCCCAGGGATATGTCCTCGCGTCGGTCCCTCTTGCGGCCTTTTCCCATTCAGCTTCAGTGGGAAGGCGCTTGCCCACGAAATTGGCGTATGCCTCAGCCTCGTACCACGAAACCCCGATTACAGGAAAGCCCGGGTACCCGGAACCCGAGCGATACGCGCTCTGCCCCCAATATACCGGCTGCGTCCAGCCGCCGGACACCTTGGCGCTCCACCCCTCGGGACTCCAGAAACCCACCACTGTATAGCCGCCGGCATTAATGAAGGCTTCGAAATCGGCATTCGTCACCTCGTACTTGTCAATGTAAAAGGCGTTCAGATAGACGGTGTGCTGGGGCTGCTCGTCAAAACTTCCGCTCGTGCTCCCCATTGTGAAATTGCCCGCCGGAACAAAAACCATCTCGCCGCCGATGGCCGGACCGTCGCTGACAAAAACCATGGCAACGACCTGGGACCAGTATCTGCCCGGGTAGTCCAGGGCCGCATTCCAGAGAATCTGCTTTCCCGCCCCGGCTTGCATTGTATGGTGGACATCGCCGGAGACGGACACGGGTATCAGGTCAAAAGTCGTACCGCCATTTGACGAGCAGACAATGTTTGCCGTGACCGAGTCTCCATCCGCATCACTCACATCATAGGTGATCCGCACAAATCCCGTGCCCGATATCTGTTGAGCGACGACGTTTGTGACAACAGGCGCTGCCGCTTCACCAGGTGCCGCACACAGGGTCCCAAGGAACAAAATCAACAATGGCAGCCAGGTACCTTTGCTGAAAACGAGCGTCTGCTTCTTCATGAGTCACCTCAAGTGTTTTGGCGGTCAATCGCCGCCAGGCGAAAAAAAACCCAAGCGTCATGTTGGGCAACAATGCCGTTACGAGGGCGATCTATCTCTGCACGTGTTGGTCGTCAAGAATCATCAGTTTGCCTTAATCGTTCTCTTCACGATGAGGCGCCCCCCCAGAGAACGCAAAAAGGCGCTCGGCGGTTGCTAACGCCATTACGCCTTCGTCAATCGGAATTCCCCTCCGACCATGAGGCCGTCCCTGCGCGGTACTCTCGTTCAGGCCATGGAACAATAAGCTTGCAATGACACAACATCCGAATGTTATCACTCAGGATGCCATAATGCAAGGGAAAAGTAACATCTCAATTTGGCCGAATTGCGTGTGAGCCTCAACCCACGCGCTCTTGATAAGAGGAGAAGATGCACGCCCCTCACTCTACTCTCTCCCCCGAAGGGGAGAGGAAAAACACGTTCTAGCCGAAACTCTTGAGCATCTCAGCATGCCTAGGACACAATTCGTAGGGACCGCCAAACTGTGCCTCGAGCATTTCCTTCTGCCAATGAGCATTGAAGAGCCTGCAGAATCTATGCTCGCAAAATGGATTCCCGCTGAACTGATAGAAAATCGCCTGAAGAACGTATCCCTTCGCCGTATCAGTGAGTCTCTCATCTCCGTAGCTTATGTGTTCGCCCTTGAGTTCCTCTAGAATCTCGTCAAGCTCGGCACTCTCTCCAAGGGCGGCCGCCCTGCTCTTTATGAGATAGTATTCTCTTGCCTTCGCCGGGGCTTCCACAACTCCGGTCGTCGAGATTATGGAGGGTACGCTGTAAACTGAGACTCTGGCGTGATATCTCCTGTCCGATTTATCCCGTGTTCCGATTAGCCGCGAAGTAAGAACGATGTGTGCGGATGAGAGGCGTCTTTCTTGAGCCGGGATCAGTTTTCTGAATGTGGCGGAGAGCTTGTATCCATCGTAAAGAATTCCGCGGTAGCTCCTCCCCTCAATCAGAGCGCGCTTTTCAACTTCAATCTCGCCAAAAAGCGGCTCCCTCCGGACAAGCGGTCCGACCGGGTCCCTTACCCTCGCGAGAGCCAGCTCCTTTGCGGTTTGGAGAAGGACTTCCTCCCCTTCTTTGGGAGGGAGAGAAACCGAATGAAAGCGGACAAAATACTCACGCAGCTCAATTCTGGCGTTTGGAAACAGGGTCCTAAGATATGTCTCAAGTGCTTCAGGGCAAAGAGGGGTGACGTCAGTGTCTGGATAGATGAAGACAGTCATCTGCCGCCTGCGCGAATTGCTCACCTCGGAGCTGCCGCCCTATCGAAAATCGCAACTGCGATTTCTATTACACAAGCTCGGCCTTGAGCGGCGTCTTCTTTTTCTCGCCGGGCTCCTTCTCAAGAATCTTTGTTACGACTTCAGCCGCGCGCTTGCCGGAAAGAAGCATTCCGCCGAAAGTAGGTCCCATCCTGGGAAGACCGTACGCTGTCGAAACTGCCATTCCACAGACCACGAGACCCGGATGGATTTCGCCCGTATGCTCGACGATAAGGTCTTCAGATGCCTCAACCCACATCGCGCCGAAGCCGATCGTCTTGAGAAGACCTCTGTCCTCGAGCCTCTTGAGGACACACGCATCATGACCGGTTGCATCTATCACGACTTTGGCCTCAAGACCTACCGGATCAACGCAGGTGATTTCTCTGGGCATTGCTGATACCGGGGTCCAGTTCACGACGACACCGGCAACCCTGTTGCCCTCACGAAGAAGTACATCATCGCACATTGTCAGGCTTGCAAACTTGACGCCTGCGTCACAGGCCGCAGCAATGAGCTTTGAGCACGCGTGCGGGCCGTCGGCCATAAAGAGTCCCGGCTTTGCCTCTTCGTACGGAACTCCAAGCTCATCCAGGACCTTCTCGCCCGGCGCACGTACGGTAAGTTTGTTCATCAGATAGCCGCCGATCCAGAATCCACCTCCAAGGTAGTTGTTCCTCTCTGAAATCAAGACCTTGTATCCCTTCGAAGCGAGGTCCCTTCCGGCAATCAGCCCGCTCGGACCTGCGCCCACTATTATGACATCGGACTCAGCATATTCTCTAAACTGTTTCAAGAATCCATCAATAATCGCTCTTGTGACATCTTTTTCACTCACTGGCTTGAAAAGCGGCATTTCTCTCTCCTTTCACGAGGAAAACCTGATCCGAACGATTGACACACCCTTGCCAGGCAATAACATGCCAGGAACAATATCATCCCAGACTCTCTGTGTCCAGCTACCCACGGGAGTCCTGCCGGAGTGAACGCCCGGATATCAAGCCCAGTTTCCTCCTCCGAAGGCGTTACTTATGTGCTCGAGGGCAAGCCCTTCATCTTCGAGAACTACCGATACGACATCAAACCTCAGGTTCTCCGCCTCGACCTTTCTCTCTTTCAGAAAGGCGAGCCCTGCCTTTAGAAGCCTCTTTCTCTTTTTCCAGTCAACCGCGTTGGCAGGGCTTCCAAAGTAGGAGGTCTCCCTGAATTTGACTTCAACAAACGCAAGCGTCGTGGCATCCAGCGCCACAATATCAATTTCTACACCCCCTGGCCTCACGTTCCTTGCCAGAATCGAATAACCCTTCAACAAAAGAAAAAGCGCTGCAATTTCTTCAGCGCATCTCCCCTTCTCCATCTTTTCCATCATCCCCACCACCTCCCAACAGCTACAGAAAACTCACTGGACTCCCCCTCACCCCGACCCTCTCCCCAGGGGGAGAGGGAGAACAACCTCAGCGTGTCTGACGGGAGCAAAGCTCATCCTGTGTATCTCGCACGGTCCATGAATCCCGAGTGCAGACACGTGTTCCTTTGTGCCATAACCTTTGTTTCTGTCGAATCCATACAGAGGGAACTTCTCGTGATACCGGGTCATTAGTCTATCCCGGACAACCTTCGCAACAACCGAAGCTGCGGCGATCGATACACTTTTCCGGTCGCCCTGGATCACTGCCTTCTGTTTGAACCGGAGTCCGGGGACTTCCCTTCCGTCAATGAGAGCAAGCGAAGGAACGATGCTGAGACCAAGAAGCGCTTCCTCCATTGCCATCCAGGTCGCTCTCAGAATGTTTACTCTGTCAATGACACCATTATCAATCACGGCCCATGACACCGAAACGGCCTGTCTTATTATCTCATCAAAACATCTCTCGCGCGTTTTCTCACTCAACCTTTTCGAATCGTCAAGCCCGGGCAGGTAGAAGTCTTTTCCCAGCACAACCGAAGCTGCGACAACAGGCCCAGCAAGAGGTCCTCTTCCAGCCTCATCTACTCCGGCAGCTTCTCTCCAAAACTTCCCACTGAGTCTTTTCTCAAATCGCAGGAGTTCCGCGAATCTCGCCCGTTCAATCCTTTTTCTCTTCAACGGATGGACCCTCGCCTCTCTCAAGGGTTTTCTCGGTTATTCGCGCATGCTTGCCTTTCTTACCTCTGAGGTAGAAGAGTTTTGCCCGTCTTACTTTTCCTCTCTTCACGACTTCTATGCCTGATACTCCAGGCGAGTGAATAGGAAAAGTCCTCTCAACGCCCACACCTCCGCTTACCTTGCGGACGGTCATGGTCTCTCTAATCCCCGTCCCCCTTCGTGAGATCACAGTCCCCTCGAATATCTGAAGCCTTTCCTTCTCCGCTTCGACCACCTTGACCTGAACCCGGACTGTGTCACCGGGTTTGGCATCAGTCGTGGTTTGCTTCATCTGAGTCGACTCCACCGCATCAATGAATCCTGTCACAAGTCATCCCTCCTTTCTTCCCAAGACATTGACCCCTCACCCTACCCTCTCCCCTGAGGGGAGAGGTCACTTCTGTTCACCATAACCTCCCCTGAGAGGAGAGGTAATTTTCATTCACCGTGCGCTCTTCCGCAAGGGGAGAGGCAACTTCTGTTCGCCATAACCTCCCCTGAGGGGAGAGGGAACTTTCATCAGCGCCTTGTTTCAATATTATCCGTCTGCCTTTTCGATTTCGAGTTCTCTGAGGAGCGCCTTTTCCTCCTTGCTCAAGAATTCCTCTTTCAGCAAGTCAGGCCTTCTATCCTTGGTCTTTCTCAGAGATTCCTTCTTCAACCATCTTCTTATCTTCTCATGGTCTCCGGAAAGAAGAACATCGGGGACCCTCAACCCTTTGACTTCATCCGGCCTTGTGTACTGTGGGGCATCGAGAAATCCGGATATGAAGGAGTCGGAGGAAACGGACTCGAAGTTTCCGGCCACACCGTGAAGAAGCCTGACAATTGACTCAATGAGCGCAAGAGCCGGAATCTCTCCGCCGGAAAGCACGAAATCACCAATCGAAATCTCTTCGCACGGGATAAGGCTCATCACTCTTTCATCAATTCCCTTGTATCTTCCACATATTAAAATGAGAGCGGTCTCCTTCGAAAGCTCGCCCGCAAGAGTCTGGTCAAACCTTCTACCTTGCGGAGAGAGAACGATTGTTCTGGCAACCTTCCTGTCTTTCCCTGCAATTGAGGAGAAAGCTTTCAGGATGGGCTCTGCCTTCATGACCATCCCCGGGCCGCCGCCGTACGGATAGTCGTCAACGCTCCTGTAGTTGTCCTCAGTGAAATTCCTTATATCTATCACATCAAACTCTGCAGCGCCGTTTTCGCGCGCTATTCTCATGACGCCTTCATCGAAAAAAGGCGCAAGAATCTTCGGAAATACAGTCAGAACAAAGAACTTCAATCCAGAAGCCCCGGGATAAGCTTCACAACAATTTTCGCACCGGGAATATCTATGTGTTTCACTACTTCCTTTGTCGCAGGGATGAGAATCTCGCCTCCAGGACCGTGAACTTCGTAAACGTCGTTCTCGCCGGTTGGAATGATCCCTTGCACCTTTCCGAGGTTCACACCGTCTTCAGTCAGCACGTCAAGCCCGATGAGCTCAAAGATGTAGTGCCTGCCGTCGGGAAGAGGGGCAACGTCCTTCTTTTCGATCTGAATGTAGCTCCCCGGAAGTTTCTCAGCCCTGTCCCTGTCCGCGATATCCCTGAATCTCACTATGAACCTTTTGCCAAACGGTCTTACATTCTCAACGGAGAGCTTCGTTCTCGTGCCATGCGCGAGAAGATATACGTCTTTCAGAGATTCGAACCTTGTCTCGGAATCGCTCAGGGAATCAACAACTACCTCGCCATTCACCCCAAATGATTTCGCAATTCGTCCTATCGATATGTATTGTGCTTCCATCCGGCAATCTTGGTGAATTTCTTTCTATCACGACTTGATTTCGAGGACAGCCCTCTTTCCACCGGCCTTTGTCGAGGCCGCACTCAGGGCTATTCTCATTGATCTTGCCGTACGTCCATTCTTGCCAATTATCTTGCCGAGGTCGTCAGGAGCGACCCGCAGTTCATAGACCGTGGCCCTCTCGCCCGGGACTTCGGTTACGGCTACCTCATCCGGCCTATCAACAAGAGACTTGGCAATGAACTCAATGAGTCCCTTCATCAATTTCTCCAACCCGGTCTCAAAGAGAAACCCGAGTTTCAGATCGTTCAGAAGACTCAGAACTTGTCGCAGCGTCTATGCCTGCGCGCTAGGCCGTCCGAATCCTGCCTTCTTAAGCAGAGACTTTGCAGTCGGCGAAGGAAGCGCTCCCTTGTCGAGCCACTTCTTGACCTTGTCGAGATCCAGTTTGATTGTGGCCGGGTCCGTCAGTGGGTTGTAATATCCGAGCGATTCCAAAAACCTTCCGTCCCTCGGCATCCTCGAATCTGCCGCAACGAGTCTGTAGCATGGTTTCCTCTTTGCTCCTGCTCTCTTTAATCTCAGTACGACGCTCAAAAGATCTTCCCTCCTCTCAGGTCAGATTCCCATTTCGGGGACACCCATAACCTAATTCACTTGGAACAGGTGCCGTGTTTCGCGAAAAGAATCCAGGTCAGGCGGACCCGCGTCCGTCCTCTTGTCACAGGGGAAATGGGATTTTTCCAAACTTCCCGACTTTCCCCATTCTCAAGATCATCTTCTTCATGTCTTCGAATTGCTTGAGGAGCCTGTTCACATCCTGAACAGTTGTCCCACTCCCACCGGATATTCTTTTTCTCCTTGAGCCGTCTATAATCTCCGGGTGCTTTCTCTCCCGCGGTGTCATAGAGCTCACGATCGCCTCAACCCGTGAGAGTGCCTTCTCGTCAAACTTGATCCCCTGCATTTTTCCGGCGACCCCCGGGATGAGCTTCAACAATTCATCCAGGGGACCCATCTTCTTCACTTCTTTGAGTTGAAAAAGGAAATCCTCAAGATCAAACTTATGCTTCCTGAGTTTCTCCTCGAGCTCTCTTGCTTTTTCCTCTTCGACATCCTTTGTCACCTTCTCCACGAGCGAAACAACATCCCCCATTCCCAGGATTCGCGAGGCCATCCTTTCGGGATAGAATTCATCAAGTGAATCCAGCTTTTCGCCAACACTCAGGAACTTAATTGGCTTTCCCGTTACATATCGTGCAGAGAGAGCCGCTCCACCGCGTGAATCACCGTCCATTTTCGTGAGGACGATCCCGTCGAAGCCCAGTTTTGAAAGAAATGTCTCGCTCACGGTGAGGGCATCCTGACCCGTCATTCCATCGAGAACAAGCAGTATCTCATGGGGGAAAAGAAGTCGTCTCATTGCGCTGAGCTCTTCCATGAGCTCATCATCTATGTGAAGTCTTCCGCCCGTATCCACCAATAAGAAGTCGAAGCCCCTCTGCCTGGCATCCGCAATCCCTCTCTGCCATATCTCAAGTGGAGTCTCTGATTCCCGCGGCAAGAAGACATCCAGAGATGCACTCTCACCAAGCACCTTGAGCTGCTCAATCGCCGCCGGCCTTCTTGTATCGGTCGGAAGAAGCAAGACTCTCTTTCCTTTCTTCTTTAGCTTAAGCCCGAGCTTTGCAACAAAAGTCGTTTTTCCGGAACCCTGAAGACCAACTGCCATTACGGTTGTCGGAAGGCGCTGCGAAAGACCAAGGGATGCATGGCTCCCCCCAAGAATCGATGTAAGCTCATCGTGAACAATCTTGACTACAACCTGCCCTGGCGTGAGGCTCTTGAGGACTTCCTGACCGATTGCCTTTTCCTCAACCCTTGTGCATAACTCCTTGGCAACCTTATAGTTCACGTCTGCTTCAAGGAGCGCACGTCTTATTTCGCGGATGCTCTCCCTTATGTTCTCGGGGGTGAGCTTCCCCCTGTTTCTCAGCTTTGAGAATATCTTCTCGAGCTTTCCTGTCAGTTCCTCAAACATAAAATTAGCCTCCTTAAGGCTTCTTCCTCCGGACGAGAACCTGGGAAGCTGAAAGACCGGGAACCGTTACCATACTAGGCGGGAGGTTAGAACAGAATCCCCAAGAAAACGGCCTGACTATGTTACCAAAGGGCAGAATCCAATGCAACCAAAAAGGGAGAGGTTTGAGGCCAGATGCGCCGTGTGCCTGGCAGTTGGGCGATAATAAGAGAGGCACCGTTTTTCTGAGAAGAACGGTGAGAATCAGCGGACATATCACATAATTCACCGGAAAGAATTAAGTGTTGTGTCTCGAATTCACTTTCTCCAGGCGAGGACAATCTTCCTTGCTCTCACGGGGTCAACTGGGTTCCCGACGAGCGCGTTTTTCTTAATGTAGGTCCCTACTATTGCGCCGTCTGAGGCAAGCGCAGCTTTCCTTGCATTTCGGGGATTGAGACCGCTGCCCACTATGAGCGGGATTCCCGGAAGAAGAGTCCTGAGTAGTCTCACATCCGAAAGATCTGCTTCCTGTCCCGTTTCAGGTCCGGTCACTATGAGGCCGTCAGCAAGGCCTCTTTCAACTGTCTCGCGGCCAACCTGGCCGATTTCATCGACTCCTAGAAATCTGGCGTGCTTCACGAACACGTCTGCAAAAACCATGACTTGAGCACCAAGGGCTTTCTTGAGTCGCATGAGAAGATGTGTCTTTCCCTCGATCATTCCCTGGTCTGTCACGGCAACACCGCACAGGAGGTTTACTCTTATGAATTGTGCACCGATTGCGTGCGCGATTGAAAGCGAGGAAAGACAGTCATTCCGCAGAACATTTATCCCTATCGGCACCCTGGGGAAAGTCTCCCTGAGCCGCTCGCCTACAAGCGTCATGGAAGAGATGGTCATTGGCTCAACCTGATCGGGAAAAAACGGAGCATCTCCGAAATTTTCAATGAGGAGTCCATCAAAATCAGCCTTGATGAGAGCCTTTGAATCAAGCATCGCTCTTCGGGCCACCTCATCCACGGAAGTCTTCGAGCGAGGGCTTCCGGGAAGTGGAAGAAGATGAACCATCCCGATGAGGGGCTTCTCTTTTCCGAATACTTTCATGCCTGCGAATCACCTCGGGGAGCGACAAGCCCTTTTTCCCCTGCGGCCATTATCTTTCTCACAGACGCTGCGGGATCAGGGGATTTGAATATCGCGTTTCCTGCAACCAGAATCTCAGCGCCCGCCCTGGAAGCGAGAGCGGCTGTGTGCTCGTTGATCCCACCATCAACCTCTATCTCGAATTTGAAGCCGCCCTCTCTCTTCGCCTTGCGCACGGCCTCTATCTTTGGCAGAACGTCGGATATGAAACCCTGCCCGCCAAATCCGGGATATACTGTCATGAGGAGAACAAGATCACAGGAGGGATAGAGTTGCCTGATTGCATCGAGTTTCGTGTCGGGATTTAGAGCAAGCCCCGGTTTTCCACCAAGTTTCTTTATGCTCGAAAGAAGCTCCAGCGCATTGTCAGCAGTCTCCTCGTGAATCGTAAGGTAATCGGATCCGGCGCGCATGAACCGCTCGATGTACTTTTCCGGATTCTCTATCATCAGGTGAACATCAAGCTCCAGCTCCGTAAGTTTCCTTATTGCCTCAACAATGATCGGCCCAAATGTCATGTTCTCCACAAAATGCCCGTCCATGACATCAATGTGAAGAAGGTCGGCTCCTCCACTCTCAACCTTCTCTATCTCTTCCTTGAGCCTGCTGAAGTCACAAGACAGCAAAGAGGGCGCGATCCTTATCATATGCCTACTTTCCGACAATCAATTCCACAGTGTCCCCGGCCGAGGCCTCGAATCCAGGCCTGGGCCTCTGATCGTAAACCTTGCTTTTTCCGCTTGATTTGCCTGCCGGTGATTTCACAACGACAACAAACCCAAGACCATTCGCCTTGCTTTCGGCCTCAGAGACAGGAAGGCCCCTGAGATCAGGCACTGATGTTGCTGCCTGGTACGGCCCCATGCTCAGAAGAAGATTCACCTCGCTGTCGAGGGGAACAGTCCGTCCTGCAGCGGGTTCGGAAGCGACAATCAGGTCCTTCGCGATGCTGTCCGAGTGCGTGTAGGATATGCTTCCCATCTTCAAGCCCGCTTTGCGGATCAGAATCTCTGCCCGCCTCAGATTCTCGTTGGAAAGCTCCGGCACGCTCGCCCATTGCTCGCCAAGACTCGCAACTACGTTGACTTTCCTGCCCCGCTTCACCAGTGTTTTGGACTGCGGATTCTGGGAAATCACGAATCCTTTCGGCACGCTGGGACTGTGAGCCGTCGTCTGTTTGCCGAGAGCCAGGCCTCGTTCAAAGAGAGCGTTCTCTGCTTCCTGAAGGCTGTGTCCCACGAGGTCAGGAACGGTAACTTCTTTACCCTTGTGCACAAAAGCAGGCATGACTATGAAGTTGAAAAGTATGACTCCGACAAGGAATGCAGCGCTGGCAGTGCCAATAAGCCAGGGAAGAAAAGATCTCACGCTCGTCCTCTTCTTCTTCCTGGTCATACTGCCCCCGACCCCCTCACCAACCTCTCCCCCGAGGGGAGAGGCTGTGATGAAACGCAGACCTTAGTCTTCCTCTCCCCAATGGGGAGAGGATCAAGGTGAGGGGAGCTCTTTCTAACGTCCATGCGTTCCACATTTCTCAACTAGTTCCTCACGAACCTCGCGGCGAAAGCGCCGTCCGTTCCATGCAGGTGCGGAAATGTCTTCATGATCCCTCTCTCATCAAGCACCTCGCCAGGGAGAAAACCCTCGCCGCTCTCGAGGGAAAACTCTTTTTTCTCGCGGATGAATCTCTCAATAATAGACGAAGTCTCTTCAGGCTCAAAGCTGCAGACGCTATAGACGAGCACCCCGCCTTTCCTTACGATCGATGAGGCGGAGAAAAGAAGTTCAAGTTGAAGCTCGGACATCTTTGCGATCGAAGATTCCTTCTTTCTCCATCGCGCATCCGGTCTCTTGCCAAGCACCCCCAGCCCTGAGCACGGCGCATCCACCAGCACCCTATCGGCGCTCCTTATGCCAGGGGCCCTCCCATCCGCTACAACTGGCCTCACAGAACTAAGGCCAAGCCGTCTGACATTTGAAACAAGTTTCTTGACCCTGTGCGGATAAAGCTCTACTGCCGCAATGATACACTTGTCGTTAGCATTCTCGGCGATATGTGTGCACTTGCCGCCCGGCGCAGCACACAGGTCAACGATCACCTCATTCTCATGCGGATCCAGGAGGAAAGCAACCAGAGATTCGCTCTCATCCTGAATAGTGAAAAGACCCCCCTGGAACTCAGGACACTCAACCGGTGAAAATGATCCGGACACAGTGAGATTCGATCTCGAGTACTTCGCCTCTTCGACAATCACCCCGCGGCCCAGAAGCGTGCTCCTGATTTCATCAACTCCGGATTTTACACGATTCACCCGTATTGATAAACCAGTTCTCTCGTTATTCGCTTTGAGAAGTCCCTCGGTCTCATCGAATCCGAATCTCTTGAGCCATCTTTCGACAATCCATTCGGGGTGAGAATAGCATATAGCAAGGTATTTCGTTGGTGATTTCTCCTTTTCCGGAAGACGGATGTCATCTTTTCCGGCGGCAACCTTCCTTAAGACCGCGTTTACGAGCCCAGCGGTGCCGGGATGCCCGAATTTCTTTGCAAGTTTCACTGCCTCGTCAACTGTGGCCCTTGCGGGCACCCCATCCAGAAAGAGAATTTCATAGGTTCCCATTCGCAGAATCGTCCTTATCCACCCGGGAAGTCCGTCAATGCCTTCCTTCCTGATCTCGTTCAAGAAGTAGTCTATCTTTCCCTTCCAGATTAGGGTCCCACGGACAATATTAGTGACGAAATCTTTCTCTCTTTTTTCAAACCCGCTTCTTTCCAGCGTTTTCGAAAGAAGAATGTCACTAAAGGACTTCCTGGTTTCAACTGAGAAGAGTATCTTGAGGGCAGTTTCCCGTGCAGTCATTGGTCGAGGAGCACTCTAGGATGCCGGGCGAGAACCGGCGCACTGCTCATCCAAGAAAAGGGATACGGCTTCTTCGAGCAGCTTCATGTCAACCTTCGTGTTCCTGCAGGGCCCCTCTGGTCTTTCGTTTATGACCGCATACGAGGGGGTTGAAGCAGTCTCCAAGATTCCATTTACAAGCTCTCTTTCGCATCCAACTGCGACAATGGCGTGAGGGTGAGTTTCCATCACGAGCTTTCTTGCAAATTCGCCCCCGGTTGCAATCGAGAGCCTCACTCCTTTTGACTCGCACATCTTCACTATGCCGCCTATTTCACAATTACCGCAGGCCTTGCAGTTTTTGTAGTCGAGCACGACCCTTTCCGGGCATTCAAGATCTTGAAGGCATCTCGGCAGAAGCAGAAGAAGCTCAGATGGCCGGTGAGTTCTTATCCGCTGCCTTTCAATCCTGTTATGGAGCTCAATGAAGGACTTCTCAAGCTTCTCGTTCGGAATCTGGAAAACCCGCCCCACCAACTTAATCAATGGGAAAAAGAAAGCTATCGTTGGGAGGGAAATTATCGCAAGTCCGGCGAGAACTTGACTTCTCCCTCCAGCACCAGAGCCGTTTTCCTTTCTCGTGCCGGGATCGTTTTTCTGGATCGCTTGTCCAATCACCCGAGGACCCTCACGACTTGAATACTTCTCCCGGCTGAAGTTTCCTCCCCCTCGCAAATTCATCAAACCGCATCGGCCTCTTCCCTTCAGGTTGAAGTGTGAGGAGACTCAGAGCCCCCGTGCCTGCCCTTACAAGAATCCCCTCCTGTCCTATTTGGAGAATCTCACCGGGCACTCTCCCGGTCGAGGGAAAGTCAACCATCTGTGCCTTCAGAATCTTCAACAGAGATTCCCTGAGAAAAGTGAAAGCACCCGGCCATGGCGTAACTCCCCTGATCAGGTTAAAGACCTGAATTGCATCCTTGTCCCACTTTATCTCGCCATCTGATTTCTTGAGCTTCCTGGCGTAGCTTGCCAGCGAGGAATCCTGTTTTACTCGCGGCGCCTTGCCATCACCTACAAGCAAAACGGTTTCTGCAAGAAGGGAAGCCCCTTCCTTGGCAAGTCTCTGAAGAAGCTCACCGGCAGTCTCCTCCGGACTAATCTCGGTCTTTCGTTGGAGGATGATGTCGCCTGTATCTATTCCCTCATCCATAAATATCGTGGTAGTCCCCGTCCAGGTCTCTCCGTTCATTATTGCCCGATTTGCAGGGGCAACACCTCTGTACTTCGGGAGGTAAGACGCATGGAGATTTATGCATCCGAGACGGGGAAGCCCGAGAAGGGTTGTCCCAAGTATGAGGCCATAGGCAACAACAACTATTAGATCTGGGCTGAGCGCAGAAAGAGTATCAATAGATTCAGCGCTGTTTACATCGATGGGTTTGAGGACTCGAAGCCCCAGCTCCTGTGACATCATCGCAACAGGCGAGCTGGTCACTTTCTGCCCTCTTCCCTTGGGCCTGTCTGGTTGGGTGATGACGGCGGCTATCTCATGGCCCTTGTGGATAAGTTCGCGAAGACTTGGAATAGAGAATTCAGGCGTGCCAAGGAATACTAATCGCATGTTCCCATCGCCTTGCCGGGAGAGTCATCTTCCCCTTCCAGCCGTGAATTGATGTCAAAATGGATCACCTCTCCCCTTGGGGGAGAGGCCGGGTGAGGGGGATCCGCCTCGCTAAAGTTCCTCTTCACCATCCGGCGACATCGCCTCCTTCGTCCTGGCCACAAGCTCTTCAAGCTGCTTCCTGAGGAGCTGCCTTCTGACGATGCTCAACCTGTCAACGAAGAGTACGCCGTCGAGATGGTCGACCTCATGCTGAAGTGTCCTCGAGAGAATCCCGTTCGCCTTTACAGTGACCACCTTGCCTTCCAGATCTTTCGCTCTGATCTCGACTTCCTCGGCCCTCTTCATCTGCTCGGTCACCCCCGGAATACTGAGACAACCTTCATCGCAGGTGGTTTCTCCCTCTTCGCGTACCTTCTCGGGGTTGACAAAAGCCATCTTCCGTCTCAGCTCACCCTCAGGAACACTTAGGACTATGAGCCTGAGCGAAATCCCTATCTGAGGCGCCGCCAACCCTACTCCTTCAGCTTCCTCAAGAGTTTCAAACATATCCTCTGCAAGCTGCCTTATGGCATCGTTGATCTGAGGTATCTCCTTCGCTCTTTTCCTCAGAACCGGGTCTCCGAATGTTCTTATCCCGAACTTAGCCATTCATTGACCTCTGATGGGATTGAGGTGAGGCTAGCGACAATCTCCACCTTAGTATTCCTCTCCCGCCTGCGGGATAGGACTGAGGCGAGGCTAGCAAGAACCTCTTCCTTAAGTCTTCCTCTCCCGTTCACGGGAGAGGACTGAGGTGAGGGCCTCACGACACGCCTGCCCCTCTCTCTTTCACGCCGGCAACCGCGCTCTTCGAAACCTCAACCTCTGTTTCTTTCGATATCTTTACAACGAAGACATCGTCTTTTACGTTTGTCACGGTGCCGTGAATTCCTCCCGACGTAATCACTCTGTCTCCCCTCTTTATTGACCCGACCATCTTCTGGTGCTCCTTTTGTTTCTTCATCTGGGGTCTGATTAGAAGGAAGTAGAATATGAGAATAATGAGCAAGAACGGAAGAAATGAAACAATTGGATTCGCAGCCCCTTGCCCCCCTCCTCCTCCTGCTCCTCCTCCGGCCATCGCAAATGCATCTGTGATCATAACGCCCCTTTCTTTGAAGGTTTAAAGGCTGTCGGTCCCTCTGCCAGAGTCCTCAACTCCCTGCATTCTCCCCCAACTCACTGTATTTATCAAGGAACTCCTTCGACCATGCCGGGAAACGTCCCCCGGCAATACTCTCCCTCATCTGCCGCATAGTACTGAGGAAAAAGTGGAGACTGTGAAGCGTAGCAAGTCTCGGCCCCAGCATCTCACCGGTCTGAAAAAGGTGGCGCAGGTATGCGCGAGAGAAATTCTTGCACGTATAGCAGTCGCAATCCTCATCCAGCGGCCGGGTGTCCCTGAGATAGGGGGCATTCTTTACGACCAGCTTCCCTCTAGAGGTAAACACCGTTCCGTTCCTGGCATTCCTTGTCGGCATCACACAATCGAACATATCGACACCCCTCCTCACCGCCTCGACAAGGTCTTCAGGGAACCCTACCCCCATGAGATACCTGGGCTTATCTTTGGGGAGAATCTCCTCGGTAAGCTCAACCATTTCCCACATAAGCGCTTTTGGTTCACCCACCGCTAGACCGCCGATCGCATATCCATCAAAATCAAGCTTCACAAGCTCTTCGGCACACATTTTCCGCAAATCTCTGTAAGTGCTTCCCTGCACAATCCCAAAAAGCTGGACCAGGTTTCCACCACAATTCCCCTCTCCCTCCGGGGAGAGGGTAGGGTGAGGGGGAGAATGCTTCTTCCACGTATCCAGCGACCTCTTTGCCCAGTCAATCGTGAGAAGCGTTCCCCTTTTTGCAGTCGGATAATCCGACGGATATGGAAGGCATTCGTCAAAGGCCATTATTATGTCTGCTCCGAGGTCAAGCTGCGCCTCGATTGCCTTTTCCGGCGAGATGAAATGCTCGCTCCCGTCAATATGAGATCTGAACACCACACCTTCTTTTCGCACAGTCCTCAGGTCGGATAGACTGAAGACCTGAAAGCCGCCGCTATCAGTGAGTATGGCTCTTTTCCAACTCATGAAATCGTGAAGCCCGCCCAAATCCCTCACCACCTCTGTGCCCGGCCTTAAGTACAGATGGTAAGTATTGGCAAGCACGATCTCTGCCCCACACTCTTCAAGATCTCTCGGCGAGAGAGTCTTGACAGATGCCTGGGTCCCGACCGGCATGAAGACAGGAGTCTTGACCGGGCCGTGAGTTGTTTCGATCACCCCCGATCTGGCTTTCGACTGAGGGCACTCAGCTTCTACCTTGTAGAGTCGTCTCCCCACTAACTTGCGTCAACTCCTTGGCATCTTCGGAAGGGAAAACGATGGACGGGACATCTTTTGCTGCTTAGGAGCCTCAAGCATCTCTTCTCCTTTCCGATAGCTTTGGGGAAGGCATCCATAGTGTCAAGGGTTTTTGCCCGACAGAGGAATGCCACAGCCAATGTAAGCGGTTGAAATTGGTTTCCCTCAAGCCAATTCCCGGTTTTGGAATCCAAGAGTAGTAAAATGCCTATTGACTCCTTGAAAAACATTCGCTAAATTTCGGTTAGGTTTCATGATTCAAACTTTCGACGGTGTTTCCCCGTCCAAGGGAGCCAGTAGGCCCCCCAATGCCGACTGCGCCTAAGCCCAACTGGCGGGGAAGCGCGTGCAGATCAACTGGAAGGAGGTGGTGGCTTCCAGACACCCGCTAAAAAATGCTGCAGCAATGCTGTCGCAGTTCCAGTGAACCCTCGTAATCCAGAAAAGGCATGGAGGGAGGAAAGTGCCATGAGAAAGGCCAACGTGTTTGGACCGGCAGCAGTGTTTTACGTTCTGCTCGTCGCGGCAACTCTTATTGTAGCCAGCAGTGTGCAGGGGACCGTGTTTATGGAGGAAAATTGGGAAGCGGGTGGGACGCTTCCGAACGCGCGCTGGAACGTCTATTCTCAATGCGGCTCGGGTGCCTGGCCGGTGATTGACTGCTCACATACCTATACTCCGGGCTGCTGTCTGGACCCCGGTGGAGCTGGAAGTGGGAAAGCTGCGGGCGTCATCTTTGCCACTTACGGCTTCGACTACGTTTCGGGCGGATTGACGATCCAGGCTGATGTCTATCTCGTTAGCACTGGCTATCAGTACACGGAGATCTATTTTGGCCTCTTGAGGGTGGACGACCCAACGAGCCCAACGAGTCCGTGGGGGTGCATGGTTCATCCACTGGAGTTTTCTGTGCTGATGTGCTACCAAAAAGGCTCTGCCAACCAGAGGTACATTTCGGGTGCGATCTATTCTGATGAGACTGAGCACAACCAGGGGTTGCCCCCCAAAACCGGCGCCTATACGAATAACGCATGGAATACTGCGAAAATAGTCATACGCCCGGACCAGAAGGTTGAGTTCTACAACAATGGTATCCGTCTGTGGGCAACTACAACAGCCACGATCGACCCGGACTATAACGGGATGAAGTTCTGCCTGTATGGTCAATCGGCGGGTGGACCCGCTAGAGCAGACAACTTCTTCATAGCAACAGAACTTCCGACGCCTGCAGTGCCTGTCACATGGGGGAAACTGAAGAGCATGTTCAGATAGACCAGTCCTTGTCCGAAAAACAGGGCGACTGAGACAAGAGATTCGTCAGAATCACGCTCGGGAGACTGGAGAGTCAGTTGCCAGAGGGGGCTTGAATAGAGCCCCTTCTTGGTTTTCAGCAGATCACACGGAGCGGGGGTTAGAAACCTCCCCTTCAAGCACAATCTTTGACAAATCCCATGCGGAAAGGAAGAGAGAGCGGACGAATGTGAGGAGCTCGATTCTTGCATTCTTCTTTTTCTTGTCTTCGACCATCACCATTACGTTCTCAAAGAATTCGTGAATCGGTTTCTCAAGCATGAGAAGACTGAGGAAAAGCACTCTGTAGTCCCGTGCACCAAGAGCATCGGACACAGACTTTTGTGTCGCGACCGCTGCATCAAGGAGTTTAATTTCGGCGTCTTCGGAGAATAACGAACGTTTGGGTGGAGCAATCCCCCTCACCTTAGTCCTCTCCCCAGGGGGGAGAGGAGACAGCAGATGCTTCTTCTCCCGGCCGGGAAGAGGGGGTCGCTTTCTCGAAGATTCAGTCCCCTTGAGAATATTGCTGAGTCTCTTGTTCACGACCACCAGACCTTCAAACCGTTCATCTTTCCTGAATTCCCGCAGAACTGCGCTTCTTTCCCACACATCCCTCGGATCATCAAATGAAGCGGAAAGTACGGCATCAACAATGTCGTATGAGAACGCCTCCTCCTTCAAAAGGCTTTCCATCCTCTGCCTGAAGAAATCCCGGAGACTTGAAAACACGTCATCTTTTTTCCCTTTGGCTATTCTTGCATCATAGGCTTCGATGGAAAACCCAAAGAAATTTCCAAGAGACAGAGAAAGTCCCTTCTCCAGGAGAATCCTGAGGATCGAGCTTGCATTTCTTCTCAGGCCATAAGGATCTTCCGAGCCGGTCGGGATCTTTCCTAGTATGAAGGAACCCGTTATTGTATCGCTCTTGTCAGCCACGCTCAGCATCGTCCCTTCGATTGATTCCGGCACTTTGTCCCCAAGCCCGCGCGGCAGGTATTGCTCTGCTATGGCCTGACAGACCGGGGGCTTCTCACCCCAGAATTCGGCATACCTTCCCCCGATCACGCCTTCGAGAGAAGTAAACTCCTTTCCGTCGCGGACCATCTCGCTGATGAGGTCGACCTTGCTGAGCAAAGCCGCCCTTTCCGCGTTCTCACCGGCCTTGGGTTCCCAGAGGGCCGCAAGACGGCCGCAGAGTTTTACAAGTCTCTGAGCCTTTTCATAGAAACTCCCAAGTCCTTCCTGCCAGACAACGTTCTTGAGAAGTGACACTCTCTTTTCCATCTTTTCCCGAGTGTCTTTTTCCCAGTAGAAACGCGCATCATCCAGTCGCGCTTTCAAGACTCGTTCGTTTCCCTCTTTCACCTCTTCGTTGTTGGCACCATTCGTAACCGCCACGAAGAATGGGAGGAGTTTGCGGGCTCGATCCTCGACTGCGAAATATCTCTGATGTTCTCTCATCGCAGTCACAACGACTTCCCGCGGAAGTTTGAGAAATGAAGGTTCAAAAGACCCGAGCACGGTTTTCGGATATTCGACTAGAAAAGAAACGATTCCTTCAAGCTCATCATCCCAAATAGGAATTCCGCCTGCATTCTGCGCGCAGACTGCAATCTCTTCTTCTAAGATGCGCTTTCTTTCTTCTTGGTCGAGGACTACGTACTTCTCCCTGAGAGTGGTAAAATAATCACTTGCATCACCGACTTCGGTCCACTGTGGACTCAAGAACCTGTGCCCGGTAGTGAGCCTTCCTGATTTCACGCCGGCAAGCTCGAACTCAACAACCTCATTTCCAAGAAGCGCCAGGGTCCACCTTATCGGTCTCGGGAAAAGAAATTTCCCCTTCCATCGCATCAGCTTCGGAAACGAAAGCGATGTGAAGAGTCCCGGCACGATAGAAGCAAGAATCTCTTTTGTCGGCTTCCCTTTTGCGAGCACTTCAGCGAAAATGTATTCACCTTTCTCAGTTTTCCGGATTGTCAGACTCTCAACCGGGACTCCCTGGCTCTTTGCAAAACCTATGGCAGCTTTGGTCGGATTCCCTTCGCGGTCATAAGCACCACTCCTGGGTGGGCCCGAGACAGTCAAAGAAGAGTCCTTCTGCATCTCTTCCACACCCTCGGAGTAGATGACCAGCCTTCTGGGTGTTCCGAACGTCCGTAGCTTCGCAAACCCAATCCTATTGGAGTTGAGCGTATCTTTCACCAGATGCTCAAGCTGGACAAGAGCTGGGAGTATGTATGAAGATGGGATCTCTTCGGTTCCTACTTCAATTACAAGAGTCTTCGCCATGTTCTTCCTCTAGTCCCCCTCACCCTACCCTCTCCCCAACGGGGAGAG
>JASEGR010000010.1 GCA_030017955.1 Candidatus Eisenbacteria bacterium | reverse complement strand
AAGGTTTTTCAAGGATTTCAGCAGATTCCCGGAGGAGATGTGGGGAGAAGAGAAGATTGAGAAGTTTATCTTCGATGGCGCGGAGCTCCCTGTTGAAGTTGATGACACGATCGGAAGAGTGGCTCTCCCGAGAGCTATTCTCCCGGGAGAAACCGTACTTTTCGAAATCACGTTCAAAGGCAGAATTCCAGAGCACCTGATTAGAATGGGACGGCGTGGGAGAGATTTCAATATCGCGCAGTGGTATCCGAAGATCTGCGTCTATGATTTGCGAGGATGGCACAAGGACCAGTACATAGGCCAGGGCGAGTTCTACGGTGATTTTGGCACTTTTGATGTTTCCCTGACACTGCCGGGGACATTTCTTGTTGCTCATACCGGAACACTTACGAATCCCGGCGAAGTCTTGCCCGATTCAGTCATAAAGAAGCTCGCCACAGTAGGCGACACAACACTCAATATTGCAGATAACTCGAACTGGCTTCGCCCCAGTGATCCTACGTTGCGAAAAGAGCTTGAGAAGCCCAAGACTTGGCGATTTCGCGCGGATAATGTTCATGATTTCGCTTTTGCGGCGAACGAGAAATACATCTGGGATGCCACGAAGTTGGGGAATGTCTACGTTCACACTTTCTACTTCAAAAACAAAGCCGTGCACTGGCGTGAAATGGCCGGAGTTTCAAGAGAGTGCGTGAGATTCTACAGCGAAACCTTCGGAGGATATCCATACGATCAGGTGAGTGTGGTTGCCACAAGTGTACACGGAGGAATGGAGTATCCCAATCTTGCCTTCATTGGAAGTGAAATAGGTGACGAACGCTCCCGTTTTCTTTCCGCTGTGATAGCTCACGAAATTGCTCACAATTGGTTCTATGGAATCATTGGGAGCAACGAAAACGATGAAGCGTGGCTTGATGAAGGCTTCACAAGCTTCGCCACGATTCTCTTCATGGAGAACTACTACGGAAGAAACAATGATGTCCGCAAGTACAAGAGGCCATGGGAGAGGTATTTCTTTCCCCCTGAGGACAAGAGGGAATCAAGCCAGTTTGACTACATAAGCTTTGCAGAAACTGGATATGAGGAGCAGGTGATTACGCCGTCAGACAAGTTCGGAGAGCGTATTGCATACAGGACCGCGGTTTATCAGAAGTCAGCGGCGATTCTCTTTATGCTCCAGTATGTACTCGGTGATGAAACATTTGACCGGGTGATGAAGGAGTACTTTGCATTATGGCAGTTCAAACATCCCTATACGGAAGATTTTATTGCGGTGGCAGAGAGGATGAGCGGGAGAAAGCTCGGCTGGTTTTTTGACGAATGGCTGAGGCGAACGTACCGCTGCGACTATGCCGTCAAGGGAATGAAATTCAGGCGACTCGCCGATGGAAGAGACTACTCAGTTGATGTCAGGATCGAGAAGAAAGGCCGTGCAATAATGCCTCTCGATTTTGCCTTCAGATCGAGCTCTGGCGAGACTCGTGTACTGTCACTACCACATACGGTCTGGGACGATGGAAGGAGATCATACACGCTCAAGGGAGAGCTTCCCTTCAAGCCGGTCGGGGTTGAGATGAATCCGGACAAACGGATAGCGGACGTTGACAGGAGAAACAATGTTTACCCCTATCCGAAGTTGAAGTTTCAGTTTGATAATCCCGTACACGCTTCGATTCCGATCGATGCTTACAGGGTCACCTGGAGGCCGGCGGCTTGGTTCAATGACATTGATGGCGTGAAGGTTGGACCCCGGCTTGGTCTCAGTTTTCTTGAAGACCAAAACCTTACGGCGCTCAGCATCTGGTACGGAACGAGGAACGCCGGGTGGCAGTATGATTGCTCCTACAGCACGCCTCTTGGTCTAGCGGGGTATGACGCGAGAGTCGGGGTTAGAAGTTACACGATTGACGGAAGAGAGGGGTATTCTTTTTTCTTTAGGAGACGGCTGAGCTCCTACATGAACATTGGTCCTTATCACACTGTCACGCTTAGCATTAACGAGAAGAGACTTCTGAGGGAAAGCTATCTCAGAAATCCCTTGGAGTGGGAGAAAGGGGCGGTTCGGACTCTCGATGCCGGCTACTCGCTTGAGGGCAGTTACAGACGGTTCAACCTCTCAGGCGGAATGCATCTTGAGACCAGTGTTCCGGGCAGCGCCTACTCTTACGATAGACTCACCGGAGAGGCCACGGTGAGCTCAAGTCCGATGGGCCTGTTTCATCTTGAGGGTAGAACATATTTGGGAGCGACTGACGGCAGGCCTCCGGTTCAAAGAAAGTTATATCTCTCCGGCGCCGACCCTTATCAGGAGTTTGAGAATGGATTTTTCAGATCGAAAGGATTGATAAGGCCGAATTGGCACGGGCGGCTTGGAGGAGCGGGAAATCTAAGGGGCTATTTTGACAGGGATCCCGCTCTTTTCACAGGCGCAAGAATTGCGTCTGCCAATGTCGAGATATCATTCGACAATCTCGTCCCGATTCTTCCGGATGGGATATTTGGAAACTCATCCATGCCTTTCTCTCTTCTCAGGTCGGCGCTTTTCGTTGATGTTGGAAAGGTGTGGGAGAAGGGGGAAGCATTCTCCACGTCGGGCCTCCTCTGGGACGGAGGATTTGGGATAAGAACAAAGAAGCTGGTGGGAGGGCTTCGTCTGCGGTTTGACTTTCCGGTCTTTCTCTCCGATCCGGCTCCATGGGATGACAGGTGGAAATGGCGGTGGCTTTTTTCAGTTGAGGGAATATGAACTTCTCTGTCGAAACAGAAGGACTCACCAGAATCTTCAAGGCGTCGAAGAAGGAATATCATAAGAAGGCGATAACCGCACTTGACGACGTCAACCTCAGTGTCAGGGAGGGCGAGCTTTTCGGAATTCTGGGGCCAAACGGCGCCGGCAAGACTACGCTGATCAAGATACTCACTACTCTTCTCCTTCCCACGTCAGGAAAAGCCCATGTTCTTGGATTCGATGTTCTCAAGGAAGCCGGCAAGGTCAGAGAATCCATAAACGTCGTTTCGGGCGGTGAGCAGAGCGGCTACGGAATCCTTACCGTGAGAGAAACACTCTGGATGTTCTCTCAGTTCTATGGCGTCCCGGGACGAGAGGCAAAGAAAAGGATAGATTTTTTGCTGTCGGCGTGCAGCCTTGCTGATAAAGCAAACACTAAGATGAACAAACTCTCCACCGGCTTCAGACAGAGACTGAACTTTGCGAGAGGATTTGTGAGTGACCCAAAGGTGATCTTTCTGGATGAGCCTACTCTTGGACTGGACGTTACATCAGCGCGCGAGATAAGAGCATTCGTGAAGCGCTGGGTAAAGGAGAAACCCGGGAGGACTGTCCTTCTTACCACGCACTACATGGCTGAAGCGGACGAGCTCTGCGAGAGAGTTGCCATTATCGACAGAGGGAGATGTCTTGCATGTGAGTCACCGAAGGTACTCAAGGCGGAGCTCGTCAGTGAGTCGGTCTTCCATCTTGAAGTTGATCTCTGCCCCGACGGACTGGGCGGCTTGAAAGAAGTCCGCGGTGTGAGAAGCTTTGCAACGAGTCACAGAGAGAATGTCGGAAAGACAGAAGTCAAACTTGTCCTGGAAAGCGACTCAGTGATTTCGGACGTTGTTTCCTTTGTGAGAGCATCCGGACTCAATGTAATGACACTGAGCAAGGTTGAGCCGACTCTTGAAGACGTGTTCGTCAAACATGTAGGGAGAAGCCTCGAAGATGAAATTCTCGAAGATTGAGCTTAACCTGCGCGCTGCTGTTGGAAGAGCGTACGTAAGAGTCGTTGCAGCGAACAGGGAGCCTTCCTGGATAATAACTGAGACGGTGCTGCCGTTGCTTTCCATATTTGCTTTTGTCTATATCTACAGGGCAATGAAGGCGCCGGAGGAATTCGTTGGATTCGTGGTCCTGGGCGGCGCGATGACGGCTTACTGGATGAATGTGCTCTGGAGCATGGCAAGTCAGTTCTATTGGGAAAGAGAGACCGGGCTGCTTCAACTGTATCTTGTCGCACCTTGCTCGAGGATGGCCATTCTTCTGGGGATGGCAGTCGGCGCAATAATCATGACGACCACGCGGGCCGCCTCAGCGATCATTCTGGGCAGCCTGATCTTCAAGGTTCATTATCAAATCACTTCAATCCCTCTTTTGATTGTGATCTTCTTCCTTACCATGCTGTCTCTCTATGGCCTTGGAATGATGTTAAGCTCTCTCTTTCTTTTCTTCGGAAGGGAGGCCTGGCACACTGTCAATTTGCTTCAAGAGCCGGTTTACCTGGTGTCCGGGTTCTACTTTCCCGTGAGGGCGCTCGGCTTCTGGTTTGCGCTGGCAGGTTCCATCATACCTCTCACGCTCGGACTTGACGGGATGCGGCAGCTTCTCTTCGGCCCGGAGAAGGCAAGGGGATTTCTAGATGTACGGCTTGAGGCATTGATTCTCCTTGTTCTCGGAGTAATCTTCCTGATTGGAGCTCAAAAGTCCCTGTCATTCATGGAACGAAAGGGGAAGGAAGAAGGGAGGCTCACACTCAGGTGGCAGTAGTGCGAGTGCTGAGAAATATCAGGTCTGCCGCCTGGCTTGGATGGCAAATAGAATCGAACTGGGCAGACCCATTTCTGTTTATTGTCTACTCGGTTGCGAAGCCGGTTGCCTCTTCCCTGATACTCGTCTTCATGTATCTCATCGTTCTGGGCGGAGACACTTCGACCCCCTTTTTCGCCTACATGTTCTCGGGAAACGCGTTTTTCATCTACGTAGGTCAGCTCCTTATCGGAATAGGCTGGGTTATTTTTGAGGACAGGGAGCACTATGAGACTCTGAAGTATGTCTATGTGTCTCCCCAGAAGATAGTTCTCTATCTCTTTGGGCGCGGGACAATCAAGTTTCTTACTGCAACACTCGCGGTCGCGATAACTCTTGCTTTTGGAATCATAGCTCTTCGTGTTCCTGTGCACACGGAACGCATAATGCCGTTCCACTTTGCTGCTTCCTTTGTTCTTGGCATCATAGGGATAGCCGCGCTTGGCATCATTCTGGCCGCGATCGGGCTTCTCGTCGCGCGGCACAGCATGAGTTTGAATGAGGGCGTTGCCGGGCTTTTCTATCTGCTGAGCGGAGCAGTCTTCCCGATCGATGTCCTCCCTGGCTGGGTGAGGGGATTCTCCAAGTCGCTTCCGTTTACGTACTGGCTTGAAGGAATCAGGAGATCACTTGGATGGGGAGGGGTGAGCAAAGAGTTGGGCAGCATCCCGGATGGAAGAATCCTCCTCATTCTTCTCGTCACAACTGTTTGTCTGTTCTTCTTCGCCCTCTGGTTCTATGCGGTTTGCGAGCGCATCGCCAGAAGGTACGGACTGATCGACAGAACGACGAACTACTGACGTCTCCGAATCAGCATTCTGCGGTGGATTGGAGGTGTCCTTTCCCTCCTGCCTTCGCCAACGCCTGGTCGCATAAGGAAATACTTTACAACACCCCGCTTTCCTCTTAATATCGGCCTCAAAGGAGCACTTTTATGACAAGAGTCCTGGTCTACGAATTGGAGAAGCGATCTGTCAGACAGGGAGCGCTCGAGGAACTCCCTTCACTTCTTTCCAGAGATGATGTCAGAATCTGGGTTGACCTTGAGAAACCATCTGAAGAAGAAGCGCAAATCCTTTCAACTGTCTTCAAGTTTCACCACCTTGCTGTTGAAGACTGCATTGGTAATCTCAATCATCCCAAAATTGATGACTACGGTGAGTATCTTTATCTCGTAATACACGGTGTTGATTTCTATGCGCCGAAGGACAGGTTCGACACGCAGGAGCTGGACATTTTTCTTGGAAAGAACTACCTCGTCACGTTTCATTACAAGTTTTCGAGAAGCGTATCATCAAACTTTGACAAGTGCTGCGAGAATGCCTTTTTCATGCAGAAAGATTGCGAATTCATTCTCTACCGGATACTTGATACGCTGGCAGATGATTATATGCCCACGCTTGAGGCATTGGATGACAAGATTGATGCCATCGAGAAAGGGCTTTTTGAGAATCCAACTCAGGACATTCTCAGCAAGATATTCATTCTGAAAAAGGATATTATGTTTCTGAAACGAATCGTCGAGCCGCAGAGGGAAGTCTTGAGGAAAGTCGCCGGAGGAGAATTCCCGCTGATCTGCAGCGAATGCATTCTTCTCTTCAGAGATATTCAGGACCACCTCTTCATGATTTATCAATTGACCGATTCTTACAGGGACGCAGTAACCGGGATGCTCGAGGCCTACCTGTCGATAGCGTCAAACAAATTGAATGAAGTCATGAAAGTCCTGACCGTCATCGCGACAATAATGATGCCGCTCACTCTTATTACCGGAATCTACGGGATGAACTTCGAATACATTCCGGGGCTTAAGGTTCGAGTGGGTTTCTTCATACTTGTCGGCGCGATGGTTGTTCTCAGTGCATTCATGCTCGGTCTCTTCAGAAGGAAGAGATGGCTTTGATGAAGGCAGTTGCTCTCCTCATCTTCCTACCCGTTCTGGCAAGCGGCGAAAGTCTCGACACACGCCTTCTCGAAAGGATACACACGGGATGGGAGAGCCGGCATCTAACACAGATCATGGAGAAGACGACTGTCCTTGGACAGGCTGAAGTGGGCCTGGGACTGTGCCTCATATTGAGCACATATGGTAGCGAAAAGGAAAAAGAAACAGGAAAGCTTGGCTTCACTTCGCTGGCTTTGACAGGCCCCGTTGTGAGCGGGCTCAAGTACGCCGTGGGGAGAGAAAGGCCTTACGAGAAGACATCGAGAGCCAATTCCTCTTTTCCATCGGGTCATGCTGCTGCAGTATTTGCTGTCTCATCGGTGATAGCATCGGAGTATCCCCGGCTGAAAATTCCTGCTTACGTGGTGGCAGGGGCAGTAGCATTCTCAAGAGTCTATCTCGGAAGGCACTACCCCAGCGATGTCATTGTGGGATCTGCAGTCGGATACGGAATAGGGAAGTTAGTGTACGCAAAAAGAAAACCTATTCTTGCTCTTACTTTCTAATACCAATTGCAGGGGCAATAGATTCGTCACGGCTGGGACAGGTGCGTCCCAAACAAGTGGAGGGGGGTTTCATGGCTCAACTAAGTGGTCTGACCGCGAGGGTTCCTTATACTGAGAAAAGAAGCCGGTACGTGGAGGTCGAAGACCTGCTGCAAGACTCTCAGTACGAGCCCAAGAAAGAGCTGATTGACTGCCTTGAGAAGTATGATCTCATTTACCGCACAGTGTGCGGCATTCTTTACAACTTCGTCCCAACGTCGGGCCATCCAGGCGGGAGCATTTCTTCGGGCAGGATGGTCGAGATGCTTCTTTTCTCCACCATGGACTACGATTTCTCGAATCCCGAAAGGGAAGATGCCGACATCATTTCTTATGCCGCCGGGCACAAAGCCATGGGGCTCTATGCGATGTGGGCGCTCAGAAACGAAATCGCAAGAATTGCCAGGCCGGAGCTTCTGGCTGATGAAAAGAGACAGCTCAGACTTGAGGATCTGCTCGGCTTCAGGCGAAATCCTACAACGAAGACGCCGCTCTTCAAGAAGTATCACGCAAAGCCGTTGGACGGGCATCCGACTCCAGCCACGCCGTTCATCAAAATCGCAACCGGTGCGTCAGGCGTAGGCATACCTGCTTCGTTTGGATTGGCTCTGGGATGTATTGAAACCTATAGAGACGCCGTGCCATTTGTGCATGTGATAGAAGGCGAAGGCGGAATGACTCCCGGTAGAGTCTCCGAAGCTCTCGCAACCGCGGCGACGGCACAGCTCTGGAACACAGTCGTTCATCTTGACTGGAATCAGGCCTCGATAGATTCAAATCAGGTTTGCAGGGATGGGGACAAGCCCGGCGAGTATGTGCAGTGGAATCCGATGGAATTCTTCTACGTCCATGACTGGAACGTTGTTCATGTCCCGGATGGAAAAGATCTGAAGCAGGTTTTTGCAGCTCAGAAGTATGCCGCGTCCCTGGACAATGGGCAGCCTACGGCAATAGTGTACAGGACTGTCAAGGGGTGGAAGTACGGAATCGAAGGCAAAGCATCTCATGGGGCTGGTCACAAGTGCTGTTCGCCAGAATATTATACTTCCGTACAGGAGTTCGAAGACACGTTTGGCGTCACATTTCCGCGTCTTCAGGGTGAGGCGAGTCCTGACAATCTTGAGCAGAATTTCTTTGACACCTTAATGGTCGTAAGGAAAGTGTTTGAGCAAAACAAGCAGCTTACTCAAACACTCGGGGCGATGCTTGCCGAATCAAAGGAAAGGTTGGACAAGAAAAAGAGAAAGCTGCGTCCTGACCTGCCTGACATCTCGGCGATCTATGCTGCAGACGTCAAACCGGAAGTGACGCCTGATGAGCTCGTTCTCAAGCCCGGAAGCGAGAGTACGCTGAGAGCTGCGCTGGGCGATACTCTCAATTACCTCAATAAGAAATCGAAAGGAGCAATCTTCGGCGGGGCCGCGGACCTCCTCGGTTCTACGAGTATCTCAAATCTGGCAAAGGGATTTCCGCAGAGTTTCTACAATGCTGTTTCAAATCCGGGAGCAAGGCTTATTGCATGCGGCGGAATCTGCGAGGATTGCATGGGAGCGTTTATGGCGGGTCTGTCGGCCTACGGAAGACACATGGGGACCGGCTCGTCATACGGCGCCTTCATCGCTCCGCTTCAGCACATTGCTTCGAGACTTCACGGAATCGGCCAGCAGGCGATGGCAGAGGTTCTGCATCAACCCTACAGACCGTTCATTCTGATCTGCGCGCACGCTGGTTTAATGACCGGCGAAGACGGACCGACGCATGCAGACCCTCAGGCCCTTCAGGTCCTTGAGGAGAACTTCCCGAAGGGAATTATGATCACGCTTACACCGTGGGATCCCGCGGAGCTCTGGCCACTCGTGGTTGCTGGCCTGAAGCACCGCCCGGCAATACTGGCGCCTTTTGTCACTCGTCCGAATGTCCCGATCCTTGACCGCAAGCAGTTCAAGCTGCCGGAAGCCGCGGCTTCGGTGAAGGGCGTTTACCCATTCCGCCTGGCGGACAAGAAGAGTAAGCAGTACAACGGGACTGTGTTTATTCAGGACAGCGGAGTAGCCAATGAGTTCGTGACAGAAGTTCTGCCGAAACTCGACAAGGCCGGATACAACATGAACATTTACTATGTTTCGAGTTCGGAACTGTTCTCGCTTCTTCCGGATGCGGAGCAGGATAAACTCTGTCCTGAAGAGCATAGAAGAGAAGCAATGGGCATCACCGGTTTCACTCTTCCGACAATGTACAAATGGGTGACTTCTGAAGAAGGACGCAGGAGAACCCTTCATGCATTTAGAAAGGGAGGTTTCAAGGGAAGCGGACCGGGCATCAAAGTCATGGAGGAAGCAGGACTCCACGGTGACGGCCAGTTCGAAGGAATTGCCGATTACGCCAAAGCCATCGAGAAGAGACGGTAAGATCCGTTGAGAAGCTAGCTGCAACAGAAATCTGTTGGGGCGAGGAGGCCTTCAGGCAAGCGCGGCAAGAGGCTGCGCACCGGCTAGGTTTTTGCCGCCGGAGATCACGCCATTTCACCCTTCGCACCGACGAAACGCGGGACTCAAATCCACCAAGGCCCATACCTCTGTATAGATCAACAAAACTCCGCATCCCAATTTTCCCCTTGAACTTCTGGCCCGGGGCAGTGTATTCTCTTTCGAAAGAAAGGAAAGCGATTGCCCCTCTTTATCCAGAAATACGGGGGAAGCTCCGTATCCTCGCCTGAAAGGATAAAAGTAGTCGCCCGAAGGATTGTTGACCTGAAAAGGTCGGGAACAAATCTTGTTGTTGTAGTCTCTGCAATGGGCGACACCACAGACGACCTCCTCAAACTTGCCCTGTCCGTTACTGATAATCCCAGGGAAAGGGAGCTCGACATGCTCCTTACCGCCGGCGAAAGAATTTCCATCGCGCTCCTTTCCATGGCCGTGAACTCACTCGGCCAGGATGCAGTTTCATTCACTGGCTCGCAGAGCGGCATTCTCACGGACGAGAGGCATACGAGGGCAAGAATTGTTGATATGAGAACGGAGAGAATACGAAGCGAGCTCCGCGACGGAAAGGTTGTGATAGTTGCCGGTTTCCAGGGAGTCAGTGCAAAGGGAAAAGAGATAACAACGCTGGGAAGAGGAGGCTCCGACACGACTGCAGTTGCGCTCGCCGTGAATCTCGGAGCTGACATGTGCGAGATTCTCACGGATGTTGATGGCATCTATACGGCTGATCCGCGAATTGTCCCATCTGCGAGAAAGCTTGAGTTTGTGAGCTATGATGAAATGCTTGAGCTTTCCTCTCTTGGGGCCCAAGTTTTGCATTCACGCTCGGTAGAAATGGCACTCAAATTCAGCATGCCGATCTGCGTCCGTTCGAGCTTTAACCAGACCCCGGGAACACTTGTCGGGGAAGGAGGCAAGATGGAGGAGCCCGTCATAAGGGCGATAGCCTGTGACAAGAACATTGCCGAGATCGTCTTATCAGGGCTGACAAACGACGAGATCGTGGTGCGGATTTTGAACGCCCTGAGCGACGCCGGGGTGAACATCGAGCTTCTGGTGCAGGGGATGGCTCACGAAGGAAATAGGGAGATTATTCTTACATTCTCCAGGGAAGACGGCAAACTTGCTGCCTCGGCTCTGAAGAAAATGTCTGAGACAAAGGCCGGCTTCGATTGGAAGTGTGACGAAGAAGTCGGCTCCATATCCGTCGTCGGCGAAGGGATGGCTAGCTCACCGGGGGTGGCTGCCGCCGTCCTGGAGTCGCTGAACAAGCGCAATGTTCCAGTGCAGTGCATCTCCAGCTCTACAATCACTATCAGCTGTGTTGTACCCAAGAACAAAGTGGATGAAGGAGTGAGAGCCCTGCACGAGACATTCGGACTTTCGGGTTCTCGCCCTGCCGGGCAGAAATCTGCATTCTGATGAGCGGAGCGCGGCACGGTGAAGCGTTTCAGATACACGGGACACCTTTTTGATGGACTTGTGAAGATATGACAGACGGAGCACGCGAAGCGGTCAGGAAGCCCGTACGGCCAAAGGAAACAAGAGTAACCGACTATCTTGTTGAGTCCCTGTTCATATCTGAGCTCAAGTCAAAAGACTGGGAAGGCGTGCTTCTCGAAATGGTTGAATGTCTGACAACGACGAGAAAGGCGAGCGATAGAGACATTCTTGTGGAGATGCTGAAGAGAAGGGAGAGTCTTGGCAGCACGGGCATAGGAAAGGGAGTTGCTATTCCCCACGGAAGATCTCTTTCCGTCTCCGACGTGACTGTTGTCTTTGCCAGATCAGATCACGGAGTAAATTTCAATGCCATTGATACAAAGCCGGTCCATTTGTTCTTTCTCATAGTTGCGCCTCCGCAGGATGCCGGAGCAAGGTATCTTCCTCTCCTGGGCAAAATCGTGGAAGTGGTAAAGGACGCACGGACCCGCAAGAAACTCCTTGAGGCCGAAGGCTTCAAGGAAGTAAAGAGTCTCTTCTCAGAAAGGGAAAAAGGGTGAAAAGAAAACTTCAGCTTCTTGTTGCCCTTCAGGACCTCGACATAATGATCAGGGAGACAGCAGATCCTGACAGTGTGAAGGAGGAGAAAAAACTTGGTTTCGAAGTGAAAGGCCTGGACAAACTCATGGTCGCGCGGGAGAAGCTGGCTTCCCAGGTTGACCCAGAGCTGCTCAAGCTGTACGAGAGAGTTTCGAAAAGATACGGCAGGGGCGTTGTTCCAGTTGAAGAAGGGGTTTGCCTCGGTTGTTTCATGAGTCTTCCGACGGCAAGAGCTCCCAGGGCAAAGGAAATCACCGAAATTGTCTTGTGTGAAAACTGTGGAAGGATTCTTTACTGGGTGTAGCCTATGACTAGAGAAGATGCGCTTCTTCTCATATCTGAATACGTCAAGACAGTGAACCTGAAAAAGCACATGCTTGCCGCAGAGGCAGTGATGGGGGCTCTTGCGGAGAAGCTTGGAGAGGACGTGCACCGATGGAAACTCACGGGTCTTCTCCATGACATCGATTTTGATCTTACATCCAAGGACCCGGAACGGCACACACTGGTGGCAGAGGAAGTTCTCGCGAAGAACGCGGTCCCATCGGATATCATACACGCGATAAAGTGTCACAATGACAAAGCTCAGATGGAAACAAAGATGGATAGGGCGCTCTGGACTTCTGACCCGGTCACGGGCTTCATCGTGGCAGCAGCCCTCATTCATCCACAGAAGAAACTCTCCGCAATTGATGCGAAGTTTCTCTTGAACAGGTTTTCTGAGAAAGGATTTGCCCGCGGCGCGAACAGAGACCAGATGAGAGCATGTGAGCTCCTCGGGATATCGCTTGAGGAGTTTTTTGCGCTGTCTCTTTCTTCCATGCAGAACATAGCATCCGACCTTGGTCTTTAGCTCTTTCGGCCCGTGTAGGTCTTAGGGACTTCCCACTATGACGATTCCGGAACTATTCAACGAAACAAGAAAGAAGACGCTGGAGAAGGTCGCCATTTCCTTGAGAAAAGACGGGAATCTGGTCTGTTCTACCTATGATGAGCTGTTCCGGTCTGCGGATGAGTTCTCCCTTTCACTCTTGAGCCGTGGTCTTAAATGCGGAGACAGGGTCGCATTGGTTTCGGAGAATAGACCCGGAAGTGGCCGTTGGTTTCGAGAAATTTGGCATCACGATTCTTGAAGGATACGGGCTGAGCGAGGCTTCGCCGATCTTGACTGTGAATCGGGCCGAACGGCCCAAGATAGGTTCTGTCGGGCCCGCAATTCCAGGAGTAACAATCAGGATTGATGGCAGCGGCGAGAACGGAGTGGGAGAGATCCTTGCGAGCGGCGAGAACATAATGGCCGGCTATTTCGGGAAGGAGGAGGAAACGAAGAAGGTGCTGGTCGATGGCTGGCTCAGGACAGGTGACCTCGGCTGGATTGATTCGGATGGGCATCTCCACATAGTTTCCGGGTAACAGAATTGAGTGGTGTGTCCCCGAATTAGGGGGTTGCTCTTCTCTCTTCCTTCAGCGCCTTTAGGTGCCTTGTGAGCCACCAGACAAATGCTACAATGACAACAATTGCAATTATATAGTCTGCTCCTCTAAAGTAAGTTCTTAATGTCTCCCAGTTTTGTCCAAGGAGCATCCCCGCATAGGCCAGCGCCAGGCACCAGGGAAAAGAACCAACGAAAGTGTAGATTAGAAACCGCGGAACATTCATCTTTGCGACGCCGGCCGGAAACGAAATGAATGTCCTTATGACCGGAAGGAGCCTGCTGAAAAAGACTGTGGCATCGCCGTGCTTTGTAAACCACCTGTCGGCAATCGAGATATCTTTCTTCGAGATGAGCACGTATCTTCCATATTTCTCGAGGAACGGTCTTCCGAGCAGCTTTCCTGCCAGATAGGCGATGATCGAGCCAACTGTGCAGCCAATGGCACCTGCCAGTGAGACTCCGAGAAGCGTGAATCTTCCGAGGTGAACAAGGTATCCCGAGAAAGGCATGATAATCTCGCTGGGGAGCGGGATGCAGGCACTTTCTATTGTCATGCAAAGGCCGATCCCGGCGTACCCGCCTTTGGAGACTACATTGATTATCCAGCCGGCAACGGCACTCAGTATGCTTTCCAAGGTTACCTTACCTCCCTTTCATCAGAGCCAGGCAGAATGATGTGTACGCATGCTCTGCCTTTTTGAGCTGAAACACATCCACAAACTCATCCTGCTGATGGGCAAGTTCCGGTCTGCCCGGCCCGCAGACGAGAATAGGCTTCCCGGTGCTTGCGTAGCGGGTTGCCTCGGTTGCGTACATGACCGGTGCAACTCTTGTGTCGGCCACTCGCAAGAAGGTTTGTGCCTCAGGGCAGTTCACATCGAATTCAAACGCGGCAACTTCGTGAAGCTTCGTTACTTCCCACTTCACACCCGAGCCGCCGAGTGTTTCCTTTATTCTTCTGACAACCACCATCGGATTCAAGGATGGAGGATATCTGACATCAAGAGTCGCCGATGCGAAATCCGGCACGATATTCGCCGCGGTGCCTGCTCTAAGGATGCCGAGATTCACGGTTATGCCATCCGGAAGGTGCATTTCCGGATTCTGCAGAAACTCAAGGTGAGAGAGAAACTGAACCATCCTTTGAGCAGCGTTCTTTCCGAACCAGGGCATGCTTCCGTGTGCAGTTTTTCCCCAGATCCGGACCTCCAGTTGGAGCGTCCCTTTTTCGCTTGTCGCAACCAGCATATTGGTGGGCTCGGGGATGACTATTGCCGCGGCTTTCTTGAACAAAGGATTCTTTGCAAGAAGAGCGGCGCCTCCCATCCTCGTTTCCTCGTCGGTCGTGAATGCTACGGCAAACGGAACCTTGCCCCGAAGCCTCTGTGCAGCTGCGAGCACCGCGGCACAACCGCCCTTCATGTCAGACGCCCCAAGTCCCCAGAGCTTCCCGCCTGAGACGATGCCGGGCTTCTTCTTTGGAGGACGAGGCGATGAGACTGTGTCCAGGTGTCCCGCGAAAAGAACGCCTCCCGGCTTTCCAAATCTGGCAAGGAGAAACCGTGGTTCCTTCCGGGTAACAGTGACTTTGCCCCCGAGCTTTTTCAAAAACTTTGCAGAATAGAGAATCACCTTTGACTTGTCGGAATCCGATTGGATCTGAACAAGCCTCTTTGCAATCTTTTCAACTTTTTCCATGACCCCTCCCTTAATAGTCCCAGCAATCTATCAGGAAATCGTTCCATCTTCAAGATGATTCTGGTGTGCCGTCGCAGAAATAACTTTACGAAATGCAGGGCGTTTCATAAGGCACACTGCCAGGGGGTATAGGGGGGTCGTGGCCGACCCCCTTAAGGGGTGACAGCGGAGGGATGCGACGAGTAGGAGCATCCTGAAGCGTCAGAGGGGCGAGAAGCCCCTATGAAAGTGTAGTGTCCCGGGGTAAAGACATAGACAAGAAACTTGCGGGACACGACACTGGATGGTTGCCACGTGACGGCAAGTTCGCATATGATCGTAATGTGGAAGCGAAATTTCTTCTGGACGGAACCGTTGACAGACTCTGCCGGTGGCTGAGGCTCCTCGGTTTTGATGCCGAGCTTTCAAGAGCTGCCGACGATGTAGCATTCCTTGTGGACGCATGCAACAAGGGAAGGATTGCACTAACGAGAAAGCAGTCGCGAGTGAAGAATGCACGAGAAGCAGTCTTCATTGAGAGCGGAAATATCAGACAACAACTGAAGCAGGTGCTCGACAGGTTCGGGAAGCCGGATTCACCTCTTTCAAGGTGCTCGCTCTGCAACACCGCTCTCGTTAAGAGAGAGAAGATAGAGATCGAGGGACTTGTGCCCGAATACCCCTACAAAAAGTGCAACGAGTTCTATTCGTGTCCGAACTGCAAGAAGTTCTACTGGCGGGGCACTCACCCTGAAAAGATGAAAGCCTTCATCGAAGACGCTCTGTCCGCATCAGGCTGAAGACACCAATCCAATAACCGAAACCATTCTCCCCGAGTGCGGTCCGTCCCTTCTGTATGAATGGAAAAGATCAGGATTGCAGCATGTGCAGATACCCGAAACATGTATTCTGTCAGGTGTGACTCCGCTCGCCTCGAGCTGTGATTTGTTGAGCGACCAGAGGTCAAGGAAGAGTTTTCCATCTCTCGTATGCACGAAAGTCCCATCAAAAAGGTCAGCAACCTCGCTGCCGACCGTATAGCAACACGACCCGATGGATGGGGATATGTAGGCGCTCAGGTCTTCGGGCCGGGTCTTGAATTTGTTCTCCATTGACTCGACCGTTTTTCGCGTGATGCCCGCGAGAGCTCCTCTCCAACCGGCATGGACGTTTGCGATTGCCTTGTTCCGTTTGTCAAAGAGAAGAACCGCTGCGCAGTCCGCCACAAACGTCGCAAGGAGAATACCTTTCCTTGGGGTAACAAGTGAGTCGCAGGCGCCCTGATTACCCGGAGATGACACGACCTTCACAGTCGATCCGTGGACTTGTTTTCCATATGCGGCTGTTCCGGGATCGAGTCCGAGTGATGAAAGCATTGCGGGATGTGTCACCGGCGGTCTCGATGATGAGTTCTTCAGAGAAAGCGAGGTCGAGAAGAACGCAAGAACGCCATCGCCGAGGGATGGGACGCTCATACAGTCCGGGGGAATCTGGTTCATAGGCGGGAATCTAGGTTGCGTCGTTTCTTCAGTCAAGCGTTTCGCACGCATTCGGGACGCTCGGGTCAGAGAGGCTTGGAGATGTCCTTTCCCTCCTGCCGAAAATGTCGATCCTTCTTAGACTCGCTCACTCGAATTTGTGAACTCGGGCTTCGCCCTCGGACAGCACAAATTCGCCCCCTTCGGGGTCGTTCTCTCGTCCAAAAAGGGAGTCCAGAGATTTTCGGAAAGTCGGTTCAAGGACATCTCCAGACCTGTCTGGGCCGCGCCGGCCTGGGCCCCGCCGGGACTGTGGGCTGTCGGAGTAACCACTTGCAAAGTGAGTATCGGAAGACTATCATTTAATACTCAAGGGCTGTAGAGCCGAATTCCCCCGCATACCGGAAGTTTCCAGAAAAGAGAGGGATTCCTGATGATGGAGACAAGAAGACTGGTTCCGAACTCCCCAGCGCTGCCGGCAGTCATTTTTCTTGGATTGCTCTTTGTGCTTGTGCAGGTGGTTTTCCCACTTGCCCGGGGGCCTGAAACGGTTGCAACAGTGGACGGTCTCAAAGTCACGCGAAATGAGCTCAACCAGGCGGCGGACCCGCTCTTGGCGAGTGTTGCTGAACAAGTCGGAGGAGATGTTTCTGAAGAGACCAGGACAGACGTCATGAAGGCGGTCTTGAATGACTTGATAGCGGCCAGACTCGTCTTGAACGAAGCCACGAAGTTGAAGCTTACGGTGTCGGAAAGCGACATCGACTATTTCCTGAAGAATACCTCGCAGTTCATTACTCAAGGTCTTTCCGATTCGGTGGTTTTCAAGAAATTCAAGACCACGAAAGGCTCGGGATATAAAGAAGCAACTGAGATTGTGCGGAACTATCTTCTGACAGCGAAGATGTACGACAGTATGAAAGAGAAGCTCACGCCGACGGAGGAAGAGATCTTGCGGGAGTTCGGGAGAAAGAATCAGAGAGTCATTCTCTCATACATCGTTCTTCCGGCTGAGGGGATTTTCAAATTTGCTCATGCGACGTCAGCCGAGGCTCTCGAATACTACAAAAGGCATCCCGAGGAGTTCACGAGCGGCGACCTCATGCGAGTCGAGATGATTCTTGTCAAGGTTCCAGGGAAAGTTCTTGCCGGCGGGACGGCTGTTCTCGATGAGAAGGCGACTCTCCGGGAAGCAGGGAATCTGCTGTCCGCCCTGAAAAGCGGGAGAAGCTTCCGGGCACTCGGAGAGAAATGGGGCGGTGCAAAAGTGTCGGCACTCTTTTCCCTGTCTGATCCGGTGCCATTTGCAGGGAAGATACCGGGTTTGGGCGACAAGCTGTCATCCCTCAGAGCGGGCGAGGTGCTCTACGAACCGATAAGAGTCGAGAACGGTCTGGGGATCTTCCGGATGGCCGAAAAGGTTCCTTCTTATGTTAAATCGTTCGAAGATGTGACAGTTCAGGCGGCTGCTGCTTCAGATCGGGAAAGAAGGTTTCTCCAGTCAAGGGATGAGCTGGTCAAACTCTACGACCGGAAGAAGGAGGAGTATCGCACCACTCTCCTTACTGTTGACACGCTTACGATCTCCCTTGGTGAGATAGGAAATCCGTCAATGAGCGGGAAGGAGCTCAAAGAATACTACGAGAAACACAGGACTGAATTCCTGAAGTATGACTCCGAGAGCGGAACTGCTGAATATCTGACATTCAAGGACGTGAAGGATGAGATAGCTGCAAAGCTCGTTGGGGACAAGATAGACACCCTCGCAAGGCAGAAGGCGTTGTCACTAAGGAATGATCTTGCCGCGGGGAAGATGAAGAGACTCGCATCATCCGGCCATCAGCTTGGGAAAGCTGGCCCTTTCTACCTCGGGCTCATCGGAAGCATGAAAGGCGCGCCCAAGGACATTCTTGAGCAGGCGAGGACAGTTAACGAGGGTGATTGGGGCCAGGTGATTCGCACACCGGGAGGATATTCGATTTTCAGAGTTAACGAGAGAAAGGACGATGTCGTTCCTCCGTTTGACATCTTGAAAGACGAGCTCCTTTATGAGCTGCAGCAGGAGGAGGCCAGGAAAGAAGCCGAAGAAACATATCAGTTCTTCCTGAAGAATCAGTCAAATTACCTGACAGGCGAGAAATACAAACTCTCCTACGCGTTCTTTCCAATACTGTCACCGGACAGTGTCAAGGTGAGCGAGAAAGAGATTTCCGAATACTATAGGGAGAACGCTGGGGAGTTCGTTACGCCCGAAGCTGTCCGGGTGAGAGAGATATTCTTTCCCTCTTATCTGGCCGGGGTCAACAAGGATGAAGCAAGGGCGAAGGCTGAGGCGGTTGCCAAACGATGTTCTTCCGGAAGGGACTTTGCCTCACTTGCTTCGGAATTCTCTGCGGACGAGGAGGGAAAGAGAAAGGGAGGCGATCTGGGTTTTGTGGAAAGAAGGATGCTGCCGGCCGCGCTGGAAGATGTTGTGTTTTCCATGAAAACCGGTGAGATAAGGGGGCCGCTTGAGAGCGAAGTTGGCTACCACATTTTCAAGATGGAAGCCAAAAGACCTGCGGGCAAGCGGAGTCTGGACGAGGTGAGGCCGTTCATAGTGGCCAGGCTGAAGGACGTGAGGAGAGAATCTATCCCGGCAGGAGAGGCTGAGAAACTGGTCAGGGAGCCTCGTAGTGTGGCTGAGTTTGAACAGAGCATGAAGGGGAAGTGGAATCTCAACGAATCGGCCTTTTTCGTGAAAGGTGATGACATTGTGGGACCCGGCTCTGGCGCAATTCTCGCACAGGTAATCTCAAATGCCCAAAAAGGAAAGATATTTCCGGGGATCATCAGGCTTCAGTCAGGATTTCTGGTCTTTGGATTGAAAGACAAGCTGGAAGGGAAGCCGATTCCATTCGAACAAGCAAAGAACCGGGTTCAGCAGGACTATCAGAGAGAGAAAGATTCTCTGGCCGTGCAACAGATGTTTGAAGAGCTGCAGGCAAGGGTAGCTGAGGGAGAAAGCTTCAACGAGATGGGGGCGATACTTGGCGGAGTGAAAGAAACAATTCCTTTCGTTCCATTCGCGAGCGAAGCCCAAGGAAAATGCTCTGGTCTCGATGCCTTTCCGGGGCTGATTGATTCGGCGCGGGAGACGGAAATCAGAGGGACTGGCGGGCCTTTTGTTTCACCAGCCGGTATTGCACTTTTCAGGGTCAAGGAGAAGCTTCCCCCGGACAAGGACTTTCTCGCAGAGAGGGACAAGATTGAGAGAGATATGTTGTCGCAGAGGGTTGAGGATTGGACTGAAGGGCTGAGAGAAAAAGCCAAGATAGAAATCCTGGATCAAAGGTTGAGATGAAAAAACCGCTTCTCGATGAAATAACTGAGCTTCTCAGCTCCATGATAAGGTTCGATACCACAAACCCGCCCGGAAACGAACTTCCCCTTGCAGAATTCATACGTGACCTTTTTGTCTCAGAAGGAATCAGTGCCCAGGTGTTTGAGTCCGCGCCTGGCCGGGGAAACGTCGTCGCCCGGGTAAAGGGGAATGGATCGAAGAAACCTCTTCTTCTTCTCAATCATCTTGATGTCGTCCCTGCGGAGAAGGACAAGTGGCAGGTTGACCCGTTTTCCGGAACGGTCAAGGGCGGCTGCGTTTGGGGAAGGGGCGCTCTCGATATAAAAGGGATGGGGGCGATGGAAATCCTCACTCTTCTGAGGCTCAAGAGGGAAGGCGTGCCGCTCGCCAGGGACGTGATTTATGTTGGTGCGGCAGATGAGGAGACGGGCGGGAAAATGGGAGCAGACTGGCTCGTCAGGAACCATCTGGATGCTCTCAATGCTGAGTATGCGATAAATGAAGGCGGGTTTACCCTGCTCTACAGGGGAAAGACGGTGTTTTATTGCCAGTGCGCCGAGAAAACCATCATCTGGGCAAGAGTGAAAGTGAAAGGAAAGGGAGGGCATGCGTCAATACCTCATCCTGAAAATCCGATCCTCCGGCTTTCCCAGGGAATAGATAGAATCGACCGCGGCAAGTTCCCGCCTGTGAGAAACAAAATCGCGGTTGCGATCATGTCGGGGCTCTCGGGAGTTGAACCGCTGCATAAGAGAATAGCCATGAGATTCGCCTTCACTCCTCTGCTGTGGAGAGCGGCGCTTAGAGTTTTGTCGAAGGACAAGCTGCTGAATGCTATTCTGAGGAACACTGCCACGCCTACTGTCGTGAAGGGCGGCGAGAGAACGAATGTGATCCCTTCTGAAGCCGAGTTTTCACTCGACTGCAGAGTATTCCCTGACACAGATCCGAAGGAGTTTGCATCAGGTCTCCGGAGAATCCTCGGGAAGGGATTTGAGGTCGAAATAGTCCGGGAGCACGCGGGTACCGAATCTCCCATGCAGACTGAACTCTGGACGCTGCTCGAGGGGCTCGTTAAAGAGAAAAGGGGAGATGCAATCTTTCTTCCATATCTTTCTCCGGGAGGAACTGACTCCGGCTCTTTCAGACCTTTCGGGATCGTATGCTACGGGTTCGATCCTACCGTTACGACGGAAGAGGAGATCGACACTGTTCACGGCATAGATGAGAGAATCTCTCAAGAGAGCCTCGTGTGGGGAGCCGAATTTCTGTATGAGACAGCCAAGAGATTCTGCACGTAAAGACTTTCCGATTCCTTTTGCAGTCCTGGCTGAAGGGCAGTTTGGCCTCCTGGAATCGAAGACGGCCGCCTGCGTCATAAGATATAGAGAAAAAGACGTTGCCTGTGTGATAGACAGTTCGAGAGCCGGACAGGACGCAGGGGACGTGCTGGGATTCGGAAAGGGAATCCCGGTCGTCTCATCGATTGAAGATGCCATCAAGTTCGGTCCGAGGTCGCTTCTTATTGGAATTGCCCCAAAGGGAGGGAGGCTCCCGGACGTCTTTCGCGTGATAGTCAGGAAGGCGATGCTCGCCGGGCTCTCGATAGTAAGCGGGCTTCATACTTTTCTGGCGGAGGATGATGAGCTGGTTGAGATTGCCGGCAAGACCGGGGTCCGGCTCTTCGACATCAGGAAAGTCCCCGATGACCTTTCAGTCCCGACCGGGAGAAGAAAGGAAATCGGCGCCGCCGTGGTCTTGACCGTCGGCAGCGACAGCAACACCGGCAAGATGACCGTAGCATACGAGCTCAACAGAGAAGCGAGAAGAGCGGGCTTAAGAAGCTACTTTGCGGCTACGGGGCAGACGGGGATTCTTCTCTCGGGCAGCGGGATTGCGGTTGACAGAGTGATTTGCGATTTTCTCGCCGGGGCATGTGAACGATTGCTTCTCTCTGTCCCTGATGATGCTGAGCTGATAATCGTGGAAGGGCAGGGCTCTCTGTTTCATCCCGCCTTCTCGGGGGTCGCAGTTGGGCTTTTGCACGGTACGATGCCGGACGGAATGATCTTATGTCATCAGCCGACTCGAAAAGAGATTCGGGCGTACAGTGTTCCGATACCTCCTTTGAAGAGGCAGATTCAAATGCATGAGGATGTGGCGTCTTATCTCCGGGAATCGAAAGTCCTGGGCATAGCTCTCAATTGCTTCGACCTGGACCCGTCGCAGACAAAAAAGGCGGTGGAAGAAGCTGAGAGAGAAACCGGCCTTCCTGCATTTGATGCGATCAAGGAGGGCAGCGGAAGAGTCATGGCCTCGCTCGCGAGGCTCGTTGAAGACTGCCGCCGGAGGAAAAATGAAGCTCACGTTTGAACCCTTGAATCTGGAAACAAAGCACCTCTTTGCCATATCTCGCGGAGGTTCGAAAGTTTTCAAGAACGTCCTTCTCAGAATCGAAAGCGATGGTCTCGTCGGACTGGGCGAAGCAGGTCCGTCTTCGTTTCACGGCGAGAACCAGAGAACGGTGCTTGCTGCTCTCGAGACAATTTGTGAGAGAGTGAGCGGGATGAATCCGTTTTCCGATCCGGTATGCGAGGAAGCGAAGAAGGCGATAGGGAAGAACTTTGCTGCGAAGGCGGCCCTTGACATGGCCGTGCACGATATAAAGGGAAGGAAAGCCGGTGTTCCGGTTTGGTTTTCTCTTGGTATCTCAAGGGAGACGGCGCCAACCACATCGGTCACCATCGGACTGGATGAGATTGACGCAATGAGGAAGAAGGTCAAAGAGGCATCTTCTTATCCAATCCTGAAGGTGAAGCTTGGCACAGACAAAGACGTTGAGATTCTTAGAGCCATGAGAGAAGAGACTGATGCCGTGATAAGGGTTGATGCAAACTGTGCCTGGAGTGCGAAGGAGGCCGTCAGGAAGATAAAGGCGCTTGAGTCTTTCGGGATAGAGTTTGTAGAACAACCGGTCCCGCCCAATGATATTGAAGGTCTCAGGTTCGTAAGAGAAAGAGTTGATGTCCCGATCATTGCCGACGAGAGCGCTGGAACACCGGAGGATATCCCAAAGCTTGTTGGGGCAGTCGATGGCATAAACATAAAGCTCCAGAAGTGCGGAGGGATCACGGAAGCTCTCAAGATGATTCATACGGCAAGGTCATTTGGACTGTCGGTTATGATTGGATGTATGATAGAAAGTTCTCTCTCGGTAACTGCTGCGGCTCATTTGTCCCCCCTTGTAGACTATGCCGACCTCGATGGCCCGATTCTGTTGAAGACAGATCCCTTCAAAGGTGTTCTTTTTGAGAAAGGAAGAATTGTTCTTCCCTCCTCGGCCGGTCTTGGAGTGGAAAGAAGGCAGCCCTGAGGGGCAGGTTGCCGGCCCAGTCGCCTGAGCGATCCTGAGACTTGGAGAAGATGAAAGCGAAAGCTCTTAGGCCATTCTATTTCGCTTTGTTGACGCTCATCTTTGTGCCCGCGCTTTGCTCCGCTGCCTGGGTGAATTACAAGAGACTGACATCCACGACCTGGGAATCCGGGATCACTGGGGGCCACGGACATCCTGTCCAGGCGACCCTCTCTGGAAATGTTCATATAGTCTGGCATGACTACGGAGGCGGCGCAGCTCCGCAGACCCCGCAGGTTTACTGGAGGAAATTCTCCAAGGCGGGTGCGGTCTGGGGGGATACTGTCAGGGTCTCCCGCGGTACCGGGTTGGCCGTTGACCCTGTTACGGCTCTCTCGCCGAATGAATCACTGTTTATCTTCTGGCGGGACAGAAGAAGCGGCTCATACTCCGACATCTATCACAGGTCTCTTTCTGTGGCGGGCGTGTGGGACAATTCAGACACAATGCTGGTAAGACTCTCTTCGGTTTCCTCCGCCTTGACTGCAACCTCAGACTCAGACGGAAACATTTTCCTTCTCTGGACTGATTCAGGAGAGGTCTGGCAAAGGATCTACTGCAAGAGAAGATTTTCATCGACCGGGTGGGAGGCCGGGGACATTTGTGTGAGCGAGAATCCGGGGGGGAGCACTTCGGCAGCGCCCTCAGCAGCTTCCGACAAGCTTGGCAACGTGTATGTCGTCTGGGCTGATGACAGAGCAGGAAACTGGGAAATATACTGCCGCGCCTACATGAAAGATGTCGGATGGGAAGCTCAGCCGAGAAGAATCACCACCGCCAACGGAATATCGACAAATCCTTCAGTCGCGTGTGACGGGATCGGAAATGTTCATGTAGTCTGGTCTGACAACAGGGGCGGTCCGTTTGCCATCTACTACAAGAAGAAATCCTTGGGGGCGCCCCAGTGGGGAAGAGACAGAGTTTTCTCAAAGGGAACCGGCGATGCCGGCAATCCGACGGTGGCTGCGGACGAAAATGGTGGTGTCTTTGTGGCGTGGGAGGACAGCCGAAATCTTGGGATCGGGACCGAGATTTACTTTCGTGCCTTCACAGCAGATGGAGGCCTGGACCCGGATGACACTCGCATAACGGTCAACTACGGCACCTCCTGGAGTCCCTCACTCTCTTTGGACGGTTCGGGCAGCCTTCACCTTGTCTGGGCGGACAACTCCGAAGGAAATCTCGAGATCTACTATGCAAAGGGAACAGGAATGGCGGCCGTGGACGCCCAGGATGTGGAGTTGAGTGCTGTTCCGTCCGGCAACTGTGTGATTCTGAAATGGAAGGTTGGATGGTCTCCTTTCCTGAGAGGGCTCTCGATCATAAGAAAAGATGAGGATGGAAACCAGGAACTCATCCTGGATCGGGAAATCCACGGTTCGGGAAAGGGAGATTGCATCGATGAGGGGATTCTCCCCGGTCATGTGTATGAGTACAGAGCCGTCCTCACCGGTAGTGACGGCACATTTTTGGCATCGCGCTCGCTCCGGCTCTCGATCCCCTTGTGGGATGACTTTATCATTTTCCCCAACCCATCCACCGGAAGGCTTACGTTCGAATTCACGGCAAGCAGGAGAGGGTCCATTAGGCTCATCGTGTTTGATGTCCGAGGCAGGATGGTAAGCTCGTTCGAGCCCGATTCGGGACCCGGTGAGAGGTCAAGGTTCGATTGGGTTTTCCCGCGAGAAAACCGTGCTTCCGGAATCTATGTCGCAGTACTTGTGAATGGAGACAAAAGAGTTGCCAAGAAATTCGTCCTCATTGACTAGAAGCATTCTTATCCTGTGTGGGCTCCTCGTGTTTCTCTCCAGAGACGGGCTTGCTGTAAGCTTCCCGCCGGATGAGATAATGAGATTGAGAAGAGAAGGCAGAGTTTCGGAGCTGGCCGCGATCGAAAAGAGGAAAGCATTACTGGGTGTTGACAGGATCGATGACAGGTTCTCATTCAACATGAACAAGTATCCTGCATCCTCAACCGTAAAACTGAACATAGCCGTCATTCTTGTCGATTTCTGGGATGTTCCGGCGGACTCGGTCAAATTCCCACGCGCCCATTTTGACTCTCTCCTTTTCTCCAAGGACACATATCCGACCGGAAGCCTCAGAGACTACTATCTCAAAAGCTCCTACGGCAGGCTGGATCTTGGAGGGAAAATCGTGGGATGGTTCAGGATGCCGCATCAGTATTCTTACTACTCCTTGCCGCCCAATCACGGGCTCGGCCCGTATCCGGCAAATGCGCAGCTCATGGCGAGTGATGCCATCAAGGCCGCAGACCCGCTCGTGAACTACTCGCTTTTTGATAGTGACGGTCCGGACGGAGTCGCTGATTCAGGGGATGATGACGGTTTTGTTGATGCCGTGTTTGTGATTCATGCCGGCAGGGGCTACGAAGAGAGTTTCGACGACCGGGACATAGTCTCCCATCAGTGGATGCTTAGAGATGACCTCAGCGTTGATTTCGTGAAAGTCAGGTACTACGCCACGGGACCACATGACGGAAAAATAGGAACACTGGCTCACGAGCTCGGTCATCTTCTTGGATTGCCCGATCTGTACGACACCACCTACAGGTCTTTTGGACTCGGCTATTGGTCTCTGATGGCGTGGGGATCCTGGACAGGGAATCCGAGAGGGGCCCGTCCCGTCGGGTTTGATGCTTATTGCAAGGCCAAGCTTGGATTCGTGAATCCGACCGTGCCAAAGGCGAACATCAGCGGGGTCAGCGTGCCTCCGGTGGAGACAAGCGCGTCGATCCTGAAATTGTGGACTTATGGCAATGAGGGAAGCCAATACTTCCTGGCCGAGAACAGACGCATGCAGGGAGTAGATCAGTTCATTCCCGGAGAGGGACTCCTGGTCTATCACGTCGATGAATCAGTGTTCTCCAACGATGATTCATCGCATTACAGGGTCGCGCTCGAACAGGCAGACGGCGAGTCCAACCTGGAATGCTATTCCGGCCCGGCCTGCAACACGGGTGATACTGGAGACCCTTTCCCTGGGAATGCCGGAAAAACAAGGTTTGGAGCTGACACAACTCCTTCAAGCAGGAACTACTCGGGCTTTGACACACAGACAGAGATAAAGAACATATATGAACTTGGCGATACGGTGATGGCGGACTTTTCAGTGGAGGTAATTCCCTTTCCGAACGTCACCCGCTACTACCTGACGGATTCAACAGTTTCCGGAACCCCAAACGGCTATCTTGAACCCGGCGAGAAAGGAAAGCTTCGTCTTAAGATTATAAATGAAGGTAGCGACCTAACTGATATGTCCTTAAGGGTGTTAGAAGATGACGCAAAAGTGACTATGGACGTGGATTCACTCTTGCTGGGACCGCTTGTGGCCCGCGACAGCATCGTGACAGGACAGGACATAGTTTTCTCATTTGGCAGTGATGCACCCACCGGGACATACGGCATATGGTTCAAGGTGAGATTCTATGAGGGGAGTACATTCCTGGATCAAGACAGCATTCTTGTCGCGGCAGGAGGGCCGAGCAACTTCTTAGAAGACGTTGAATCCGGAGCGGGGGGCTGGGTGCATTTGCCTTGCGAGGGAACCACTGATGAGTGGCACGTCTCGGACATGAGGAGCAGTTCCCCAAGCCATAGCTGGAAGTGCGGCGCCACTCTGGTCGGCAACCCGTACTCATCCGACCAGGACGCAGTCCTTGTGACTCCTCTCCTCAATCTCAATCCGGGCTCAACTTTGAGCTTCAAGTACTGGGTTGAGGCTGAGGTTCTGACCCCTGCGCTTGCACTCGATGGCGGCATGGTGGAAGTGTCGGAGGGAGGGGGGCCGTTTGTGCCGGTCGAACCTGAAGGGGGTTATCCCTACAGGGTTTTCTCGAGCTCTCCTGACGGGAAGCTTGCCGGACGGGGAGTCTTCTCGGGAGCGAGCACAGATCAAAGCCCCACGGGTTGGCTTGATGCGGGCTTCAATCTGGGAGAGCTTTCGGGTTCGGTGAGATTCCGGTTCAGATTCTTCACCGATGGATCAGGGGACCTTGAGGGATGGTACATTGACGATGTCAGAGTCGAGACCCCTACGCCAACAGGGCTTGAGCTCTCCGATATCCTGTGCACCAAAGAAGGAGCTCTCTTGATCTGGAGAAGTTCGGAGCGCTACTTGTACTTTGACATTCTGAGAGCCGGGTCGCCTTCAATAGATCAGGCTCATCAGGTGAATGCGGGGCGAATATCCGGTGAAGAGAACACTCCCATCAACTTCCTTGACAAAGAGGCAGACGCGCGTGAGCCGTGGTATTTTGTCAGGGGCGCAGGCAGAGATGGAAAAGCCGACCTCTTCGGCCCGTGGAGTCTTGAATGTGGAAGCCGCGGAATAAGAGAGATTGCTTTTGACAGAAATCCATTCCCGGGGAAACTCAAGATTTTTCTGACCGGCTTCACCGGATCCGGAATGTCAGAGCTCAAGATCGAGGTTTTTGACGTTATGGGAAGATGCGTTCGACGACTCGGTGAGGAATCGCCGGGAGTCTGGCGCTGGGACGGGAGGGACGCGCATGGTCTCGACCTCCCCTCGGGAGTTTATCTCTTCAAATCAACCGCAGGCGAGGCAGTAGCCGCCAAGAAAGCAGTTCTTCTCAGATGACAACCAGACGGGTTCTTGTCTGGACAGCGTGAATCCAAAAGGCTTATGATGCCAAGCTAGGCAATTGGGGCGGGCGCAGACGATCGACATGGTCCACGGTGCCAAGGCGTCTGATGTGAAGACGCACGACGCACATAGCAGGGGGCTGTCTCATGTCAATTGAGAAAAGCAGTGCGAGAAACCTGGTTCTCTGGGCTCTTGGTGCGTTTCTTCTAATCTGGCTTCTTGTGAAGTTGAAGGGCATCCTGGTGCTCGTTATTCTCTCCGTGCTCTTTGCCTACGTGCTTGACCCTGCCGTCAGTCTTCTGGAAAGAGTGAAGCTCACGCGCGGAAAAAGACTATCAAGAAAAATTGCCGTTTTCCTAGTGGTTCTCATCTCGGTCGCCATAATTGGAACGGCCCTCCTCATCGCAATCCCGAGACTTGCGGAAGAAGTCGCCTCTTTTGCGATGAGCTTCCCGGAGTATGCGTTTAAGGCGAGAGAGCTTCTTCTCCAGGTGATGCCCCGCCTTCTGGAGAGGAACCTGCCTCCGTCGCTTGTGTCTTCGATTGAGAATGAAATAAGTGGAGCAATTGCCTCAGTTGGAGGCCTTGTCGCACGGAGTCTCTATTCGGTTGTTAGTACGATCATTCATATTCTAAGCCTTCTTATCATACCGGCAATGGCCGTCTATCTCCTGATTGACGGAAAGGACTTGAAGCAGATTCTCATCAGCCGGTTTTCGGGCGGGAAACGGGACAGGTTAGAGGGAATAGTGGATAGTCTCAACGTAGCACTTTCGTCGTACATCAGAGGCCAGACGATTGTCTGCCTGTCAATGGGAGTGGCATGTGGAATTGTCTTCTCGATCCTGGGACTGCCGTACTCACTCCTTCTTGGCGTGACGGCAGGATTGATGGAGGCAGTGCCGATCGTTGGATTCATCACGACTCTCATCCTTACCTGCCTGGCCGGACTTTCTCACAGTGTCGGTCTCGCAATCACGGGAGGGATTCTCTACATTGTTGCGAATCAGGTTCTCGGCCTGGTTCTTACGCCGAGGGTCATGGGAAGGCACATGAAGCTTCATCCTTTCCTGGTGCTGCTTTCGATCATGTGCGGGATTCAGCTTGCCGGATTTGTCGGCGCAGTGCTCGCTCTTCCGGTGGCAGCTTCAGCCAGGGTGCTGCTGAATTCTTTTCTTAGCCAACAGGGGAGCGGCAAATAGGACTCGTTGCGATAGTCATAAGTTTCATCCTGGTCCTTGTTCTCCTCAAGCTGAGGGCCGATCTCGGCGTTTCATTGCTCGGCGGTTCGATTCTCCTCGGGATTATGGCAGGAGTGCATCCCTACCTGCTTTCCACGACAATCCTCTCTTCGGTCTTCGGCAGGGATTCCCTTCAACTCCTTGGAACGATTATTCTCATAAGTGCGCTCGCAGAGCTATGCCGTGCCCTCGGATACCTCGACAGGTTTGTGAAAAGCCTGAAAGGGCTCATCGGCGACGTGAGAGCTGTTATTGCGCTGATACCGGCATTCATCGGGCTCTTTCCAATGCCGGGTGGGGCAATGCTGTCTGCGCCCCTGGTGAACAGAGCAGCATCAGGCCTCGATCTTTCGAATGAAGACAAGGCTTTCCTGAATTACTGGTTCCGGCATATCTGGGAGTGGGTGCTTCCGCTTTACCCCGGGCTTATAGTTGCCTCCGCCATTCTGGGGGTTGAGGTAAAGAGAATGTCTCTGAAACAGATACCTATCACCCTGGCAACGATAGTCGCAGGAGTAATCTTCGGACTGGCGAAGATTAAGAGAGAGAAAGTCAAAGACGAAGAAAAGGGGCACATCCTTGCAGAACTGAAACTCCTTTTCCTGAATATCTGGCCGTTTCTGCTGGTCATTGGTCTGTATGTAATCCTCAAGCTCAACCTTTTCATCTCCCTGGTTCTCACTTTCCTTGTTGTTGCCCTGATAGGGAAGACTGGTTTCGTGAAGATGCGCACCGCCGTAGTGGACAGTGCAACAGCTTCGACCCTGAGTCTTGTCTTCGGCGTAATGGCCTTCAAGGGAGTGATCGGCGCTTCTCAGGCGATCAACGTCGTGTCTTCATTCGTCGGCCAGAGTGAAATCTCCCGCTACGTCGTGTGCTTCTTCGTGCCCATGGGAGTTGGGGCGCTTACCGGAGTGACGCAGGCGTACGTTGGCGTTACCTTTCCGATCCTTATGCCTTTCTTTGGAGAGAGGGGCGATCTCAGCCTTCCCATGCTCGCCTTTGCGGGTGGCTTTCTGGGGGTTCTCCTGTCACCGGTTCATCTTTGCCTTGCATTGACGAGGGAGTATTTTGGAGCAGATACGCTGAAGTTTTACAAACTGCTCTTTCTCCCCATGCTCTTTGTGTTCGCAGTGATAGTCATACTCACAATTTTCTAAGAGGGCAGAAATGGGCAAAGCCGAAGATGCCGAAATCCGGGATATCCTGGCCGGGATAAAATCAATTGCCGTAGTCGGACTCTCGGACAAACCCGACAGGCCAAGCTACCACGTCGCATCGTTCCTCAAGAGTAAGGGGTATGTGGTGATTCCCGTGAATCCCGCGAAAGAAGAGATTCTTGACCGGAAGTGCTTTGCCTCACTGGAGGAGATTCCAGAGAAGATTGATGCTGTTGTGGTTTTCCGGCGGAGCGAGGATACCGTGCCTGTGGCCATGAGCGCCGCGAAAACAAAGGCAAAGGTGCTTTGGCTCCAGCTCGGGATCAAGAACGACGAAGCTCGAAGAATCGCAGAAAAAGCCGGACTGAAGGTGGTCATGGACAGATGTATGGCTATTGAGCATGGGAGGCTTATGTAGGGCTGAAGCGCTGGTCCGATAAAAATCCAAGATGGAAGAAAAGCTCAACGAAAAGGAAAGACGAAGATTCTCCGACCCCGTGCCCAAAGGGGTCTTTGCCATTCTGAGAACCCTGAGAGCAAACGGCCACAAGGCATATATTGTCGGAGGCAGCGTGAGGGACATTATCCTGAGAAGGGAAGTGTCCGACTGGGACATCGCAACCAGCGCCATTCCCGAAGAAGTAGCAGGACTGTTTGAGCATTTTGTGGATATCGGGATTCCTCACGGCTGCGTCAGAGTGGGCGGAGGCGAGGAGGCTTACTACGAGGTGACGACATTCAGATGCGACGGCGACTATTCGGACGCGAGAAGACCGGACAGAGTCTATTTCACAAGAAAACTGGAGGATGATCTCGCCAGAAGAGACTTCACGATCAACGCCATCGCATACGATCCCATCGACGGCGTTCTTGTCGATCCTTTCTCAGGAAGAATAGATATTGAGTACAGGATAATCACAACTGTCGGGGATCCGAAGGAGAGGTTCCATGAGGATGCGCTTCGGCCGCTCAGGGCAGCGAGGTTTGCCGCCACGCTCGAATTCGAAATAGATGAAGAGACCCTTTCCGCCATGGCTTCCGAGAAAGACAGGATAGGGCTGGTTTCGAAGGAGAGAATAAGAGATGAAATAATGAAGATGCTCGGCGCTTCAAGGCCTTCGATAGGTTTCGAGATAATGGAGCAGACCTCTATCCTTTCTCTGGTCATTGAGCCGCTCGCGCGGGGGATAGGAGTGACCCAGAACGAGTTTCACGCCTATGACGTTTTTCATCATTCTATCTACACGGCAGATAGCGCGCCGGTCGAAAAACCGCTTGTCAGACTGGCTTCTCTTCTCCACGATGTGGGAAAGCCTCAGACCAGAGAAGAGCGAAACGGCCAGTCCACATTCTACAATCACGAAGTAGTGGGAGCCAGAATCTGCGATGATTGGATGCGGATGATGAAATTCAGCAACGATGAACGGGAGGCGGTCGTTCACCTGGTGAAATGCCACATGTTTGACTACAAGGGCGAATGGACTGACGGCGCAGTCAGAAGGTTCATCAGGAGGGCCGGAATTGAAAACATAGCGGACCTCTTTGACCTAAGAATTGCAGATTTCCTTGGAAACGGATTGAGGCAAGGGTTTCCATCCTATCTTGATGACATGAGAGAGAGGATAGAGAGGATTCTGGGCCAGGACTCGGCGCTCAAGATTTCTCATCTTGCGATAAATGGTGAGGATATCATGAGAAAACTCGGAGTTGGCCCTGGTCCGCTCGTTGGCAGGATATTGGACGAACTCCTTGAGGTCGTACTTGATTCACCCTGGAAAAACACGAAAGAGGAACTTCTGAGAATTGCAGGGCAGCTAAAACTCAGTCTTGAAAAAGGAAACGATGCAAGGAGGGACGAGCCTTGAGAATAGGTAAGAATCTCTTGGACGAGCTTACTTACAGGGTCCTCGTGTGTGACGGAGCTACCGGAACCCGGATTCAGGAGTTAGGCGTGCTTCAGGATGAGTCTATTGAGTACACAAGCATTTTGAGGCCTGACTTGGTTCGCCGGGTCCATTCGGAATATATTGATGCCGGTGCAGACCTCATCGAAACGAATACCTACAGAGCAAATGAATTCATGCTGGCGAAGCACGGACTCCAGAGAAGAGTGGAGGAGATGAACCGGATTTCCGCATGGATTGCAGTCGAGGCGGCCGGCAACAGGGCATATGTTCTCGGATCGGTCGGTCCGACCGGGAGACTCATGACTCCCATCGGGGACCTGCATTTCAAGGATGCGTACAATGCCTTCAAAACCCAGATATCGAGTCTCGTTATTGGCGGCGTTGACGGAATAATAATAGAGACAATGTACGATCTGAGAGAGCTCAAGGCGGCGCTTCTTGCCTTGAAAGACACAGCTCCCGGGATTCCAAGGATTTGCCAGATGAGTTTCAACGAAGATGGGAGGACTTCACTTGGGACAGATTCGCTCTCGTGCGCAACCGTAGTCGAAGGTATGGATGCTGATGTGATAGGGGCAAACTGTTCTGTTGGGCCGGCAAGTCTTGTCCGGGTCCTGCATGAGATGGCTGAAATCACAGGCAATTTCCTTTCTGTTCAGCCGAATGCCGGCTTTCCGACGAAAAAAGCAGGGAAGATTTTCTATCCTGCAACCCCGGAATACGTGGCAAGCTTTGTGAAAAACTTCGTTGATGAAGGAGTGTCGATCATCGGCGGCTGCTGCGGAACGAATCCTTCTCATATACGGGAAATCGCGGCAAAAGTAAGGGCGATGAAACCGGTGACGAGAAAAGTGAGTGAGCTCTTCAAGCTCTCAGGAAGGACGAGGGCCTTCATGGGAGGGGGCGGGAAGAGGCCGATGGTGATAGGTACTGCCATAGGTGCTCTTTCCGGGGAAGGATCAAAGTACGACCTTGAAGCGAGGAGACTCCTTACGGTTCAATCGCTTGCCACCCGGCAGGTTGAATTCGGCGCGGACGTCCTCCTTGTGGGCGTACCCCAAGAAGCCCCGGAATCCGCTGAACTTGTGAAGAAGATTCTTACTCTCATACAGAATGCCGTGCCGAATCCGCTTGCGCTGAAGACCAGGAGTCCCAAGGGGCTCGAGACCGTGCTTGAGTCAATCGAGGGCAAGGCCCTCCTCATTGTCGAGACTCGTGATCCTTCTGATCTCAAAGAGATTCTTTCCCTGGCGAAGAGATTTGGCCTGTCGGTTGCTTTGCCGTGGGAAGAAGGACGCTCCGGCGGGATCATGACAATATTGAGGGAGACCGGCTTCAGGCAGAATGATTCCATCTTCCTCATCGAGGCGGATTCCTCCTCCAAGCTCACGCATAAGCTCGGAGAAGCGAGAAAAGCCGGAGCACACGCCGCAGTCGGGATCGGCGCACTCCTCAATTTGTGCGGCGCCGCAGGGACAAGTGAAATCCTCAAGGCAGGCGGGGCAACTGCGGTCTTTGCAAACACAGAGGTTGAGCAGGAGAGAAGTGTGCTTAGAGCCGTCCTATGACATTCAGAGAAAAACTGGGTAAGAAGTTTGTCGTCTCAGTTGAGGTTGATGCGCCCAAGGACGTTGATTTCGAGAGCGCGCTTTCAAAGATCGAATGCCTGAAGGGCATTGCTGACGTGGTGAACATTGCCGATAGCCCGATGGCAAGAGTCCGGATGAGTCCCTTTGCGTTCGGCCATTTGATAATGGAGAGACTTGGGATTGAACCTCTCATACATCTCACCTGCCGCGACAGGAATCTCATAGGTCTTCAGGCGGAGCTTCTCGGCGCGCATGCTCTGGGTGAACAGAATATCCTGGCAATTACCGGTGACCCGCCCAGCGCCGGAGACTATCCTAAGGCCACCGGAGTCTTTGATGTGACTTCCACGGGCCTTGTGAGGATGATGAAGAGGATGAACATGGGGCTTGACCTTGCCGGGAATAGCCTCAAGAGAGGGACTTCATTTTGCATTGGGATCGGAGTCAATCCTTTCAGCGATGATGAAGACGGCGAAGTGCGGAGGCTCGCCGAGAAGGCGGCGAGCGGTGCAGATTTTGCCGTCACTCAGCCCGTGTTCGATGCGGAGAGATTTCTTTCGTTTATGAAGAAGATAGCTTTTCTTGAGATCCCCGTGCTTGCCGGCATGCTCCCTATTAAGAGCCTCAAGAATGCTCTTTACCTTGCAAACGAAGTCCCTGGCATGGTGATTCCAAGCTCAGTAATTGACAGATTTTCTTCCTGCCAGTCTTCGGACATGCAGAGAGAAGGAATCGAGATCGCGAGGCAAACACTCAAAGCAATCAAGAACGAAGCGGCAGGCCTCTATCTCATTCCGATGGGCAGATACGAAATTATCTCTCAGCTTCTCTTCTGATCGCTTCCCTGCAGATAACGCAGCAGTCGTCCTCTCAGAAGAGTGAAGAGAATCGAAGTGCCAAAAAGCAGGCAGATCCCCGCGTACAAACCGCCCACGACAGGCCCCTGCCCGGATTCCAGTTTTGCCAATCTTGTGACCACCAGGAAGACCAGGATGACCGCAAGAAAGGACAACAAGAATGGAGTGAATGCACCCTTGCCCCCTTTGTACAGCCCTAGAGCTATCGGGGAGAGCACAACGCCGACCGCAAACGCTGCCAGAGTGAATTCCTTTCCAAACCCTGCGTATGTGTAACCAAGGAACACAAGTATTCCAAGAAGAAGCATCTCCAGCGGGCTGAACCTGATCACCTTCATTCCCCAGGATGTCATTTTGTCACTGGTCATATCAACTCACCTCCTTAGTGTTTGTACCGTTCCCGCCGATTGCCTTCTTGGGGGGTGACGTGTGTGCTGCACGATCCGACACGGAAGCACTTGAGGCAATCGCCGCAATCTTGCACTCTTACTCAATTCTAGTCAAGAAGTATTTCTCTGAATTTTCACTAACGCCCACATTGTTCCCCGTGGCCATCCGAGGGCAGCCGGCGAGAGCAGGCTGCCCCGAATGACCAACCTCCGTTCCCACGGCGAGCACAACTTTCTGATGCTAGTGGTACTCGTACGTGCCGCTATTCTCGCGTGAGACAGGAACTAGTTCCTGCTGCCACCAAGTCGGTTGATCAGCGCCTGGGTGGCGGAGGTCCTTGGAATTGCTGATTCCGTTCTCTGTCATCAAGCCAATCGACAACCTCCATAACGCCACACCCGGCTGCTGCGAGGGCACACCCCCCTGCGAGACAATGTCCGTAGTACGCGCCGGCAAGCTTGCACCCCACAACAACAATGGTGCAGAAATCGGCGGTACATCCTGCCCACCCCCTGAGCCGGTCCCCAAAGGAGAAAACCTGGCCGTCCTGAAAGCTGTAATCTTCTCTCACGACAGGCGGACTCTGACTCACATCAAGAACACCTCCGGCCACACTTACCTTGTCTCCCCTTTTGCAGTAGATGAGCACGTTGTAAGTTTCCGTCTGCCTTCGAGGGTTGACGAATGGAATAAGAGTGACCTCGAATGCTTCGCCTGTTCTGGCATCAGTGCCGGTCATCTTCACGACATTCTCAAAACTCACCGGGAATCCCTTTGTTCTCTCGAAGTAGTCCCAGCCCGCCCTGAGATTGGGCTCGCTGAGTCTCAACGTGGACAGAGTCCCAGGGTTCACATCATCGATTATCACTCCGCCGGGAGCGACAGCTTCCGGAGTCTGTGACGGTAGTCTGGTTTCCTTTGCCAGGCCGGCGCTCGCTAACAACAATAATGCAACCAGAAAGCTCAGAATTCCCCTGCACATCATCCTCCACTCCTTTCTTCGCGTGTGCTCTGGTTGCTGGTGAACTCGAAAACGGTCATGCGGCACTTGCGATCCGAACTACAGACTCATCACAACCACCACCTTTCCTAGTGTCGTGTCCCGGGAATTCCTTGTATATGCGTTTGCCCCCGGACACGACACTTTCATAGGGGCTTGTCGCCCCTCTGACGCTTCAGGATGCTCCTACTCGTCGCATCCCTACGCTGTCACCCCTGAGGGGGTCGGCCACGACCCCCTCATACCCCCTGGCAGTGTGCCTTATGAAACACCCTGCATTTCGTAAAGCTATTTCTGGGACGGCACACTCGAGATTCTGTGTGACATCAATGGCAACTTCTGTGCCTGAGCTGCCGAGGTTTCATGGCCGCAGCCGCATGTATTTGAGCTTGATTGACAAAGAGTCGCGCCGGGACGAAAGAGAAAGACTCGCGCCTCAGGACAACGTCCAGCTCACCGGGGAAACCTTCCTCTGATTGATGGGGAATCGGGTACGATCTCCTCCGAACATCGCATCCGTGCCGGGCAACTGGTGCCGGCTTGAGCCGCTAATTGCCCGGGCGGAAATGCCGATTCTCCATTTAGGGCTCAGCTTTCCCGGGTCATGTTTCCCCTTCATTGCGGGAGTGGAAGAGTGCCGAAAACAATTGTCTTGACACCCAATATATGGGCCTTATATGATTGAAGTACGCAAGATGTAGATGGCAGACCTTCTTGCAGAGAACCTTGGACAAACTCTCGGAATAAGGAACAAACCTCGCAAATCGGCAAGATGCCCAGAGGGCCCAGTGGATAGCGAACAGAAGAAACCCACAATTTCTGGAGAGATTCCCGCATCGATTGTTGTTGAAGAGAAATCTCCGCTGACACCGAATGCTCTCCGTGTTTTGGAGAGGAGATATCTCAAGAAGGACAGGGACGGGAAGTCGATTGAGACACCCGAAGAGATGTTTCTCCGGGTTGCGAGAAATGTTGCAGGGGCAGATCTAATCTATCATCCGGATGCGGACATGACGGAGAGAGTTCATGAGTTCTACTCTCTCATGGCTTCGCTTTCCTTCCTTCCGAATTCGCCCACACTCATGAATGCCGGTAGAGAGCTTCAACAGCTTTCAGCCTGCTTTGTTCTTCCTGTTGATGATTCGATGGACTCAATCTTCGAGGCAATAAAGGATACTGCCCTCATTCATAAGAGCGGCGGAGGCACCGGATTCTCGTTCAATCGCATCAGACCGAAAGACGACAGGGTACTCTCCACTGGCGGCGCCGCGAGTGGTCCGATTTCGTTCATGCGGGTCTTCAATTCAGCTACTGATGTGGTGAAGCAGGGGGGAACGCGGCGCGGGGCCAACATGGGAATCCTCAATATCGATCACCCAGATGTGCTTGATTTCATAACATGCAAGACCGACAACGATTCTCTTTCGAACTTCAACATATCGGTTGGTGTCACCGGAGAATTCATGGAAGCGGTCAAGGAGAACAAGGAATATGAGCTGGTGAATCCGTCAACCGGTGAGCCGGTCAAGAAGCTGAACGCAAAGGCAGTGTTCGATCTTCTCGTTCACCAGGCATGGTTAAACGGCGAACCGGGTCTCATCTTCCTTGACCGGATAAACAGAGATAACCCGACTCCTTCACTTGGACAAATCGAAAGCACAAATCCGTGTGGTGAGGCACCGCTTCTTCCATACGAAGCCTGCAATCTCGGATCAGTCAACCTTTCGATTATGCTGAAGCGAGGGGGAGACGGCTTCGAGATTGACTACGAGAAACTCGGACGGACCGTGAGAAGCGCAGTCCATTTCCTTGACAATGTTATTGATGTCAATTCCTACCCGCTCGAAAAGATTGCACGCATGACGCGCGGGACCAGGAAAATCGGCCTCGGGGTCATGGGTTTTGCCGACATGCTGATTCAGCTTCGGGTGCCTTATGACTCTGAAGAGGCGTTTGAGATAGCAGCCGCGGTAATGAAGTTCATAGGTGATGAGGCGAGAGAGGCCTCAAAAGGGATCGCACTCGATAGGGGAGTCTTTCCGAACTTTGACCAAAGTATCTACGCATCCAAAGGTCTGCATCTGCGAAATGCGACCCTGACCACGATAGCACCGACAGGCAGCCTCTCAATAATTGCCGGATGCTCAAGCGGAATTGAGCCGCTTTATGCAATCACGTATGTCAGAAACATCATGGACAATGAGAAACTTGTGGAAGTTCACCCGGAATTTGAACAGATTGCCAAAGAAGAAGGTTTCTATTCCAGGCCGCTCATGGAAGAGATTGCAGAAAGAGGCACGGTGAGGGGCATCAGCCAGGTGCCGAAATGGGTGGAGAGGACCTTTGTCACGGCGCACGATCTTACTCCCGAGTGGCACGTGAAGATGCAGGCCGCGTTCCAGAAGTACACGGACAACGCCGTATCGAAGACAGTGAATTTCTCGAACAGTGCAACTGCTGATGATGTTAGGAAGGTTTTTCTCCTCGCCCATCAGGAAGGCCTGAAGGGAATAACGATCTACCGGGACGGTTCAAGGAAAACCCAGGTTCTCAAATTCGGGAAGAAGGAAAAGGCAGAAGGGAAGACCGGCATAATCCCGAGAGAACGGCCAGCTGTTACAAGAGGCAGGACAGAGCGAATGGGCACCGGCTGCGGAAATCTCTATGTGACGATAAATGAGGATAGCGAGGGGCTCTGCGAGGTTTTCGCACAAATGGGAAAGTCAGGCGGCTGCGCCGCATCACAGATAGAGGCAACAGGCCGGCTCGTGTCCCTTGCTCTTCGTTCGGGAATTGACCCCATTACGATCGTGAGACAGCTCAAAGGAATAAGGTGTCCGTCTCCCCTGTGGTACGAGGGCTCGATGGTTCTCTCGTGTGCTGATGCCATAGGGAGAGTGCTAGAAAGGCACTTGAGAGAGAAAACCGCCGGCGGCATTCAAGACAAGCCAGGTGAAGCTTCAAAATCCATGAGCCCGCCTGCTTCTCCAGGCAGGGAATGGCTTCTCACCGGATGTCCGGAATGCGGTGGATCAATAGACTTCGTCGAAGGCTGCATTGTCTGCAGAAGCTGCGGATTTTCGCGATGCGGGTGATGACGGAAGTGTCCGGTTCCGCCTTGTGTCAGGGCGGGATCTGGTTTGGGATGGTTACGTTGGACGCATGGAGAAGTCCGGCTTTGCAAGGCCGGACTTTGGCAGACAATTGGAACAAGGCGCCAGAATAGATGGGTGATCGGTCTTAAGAGACTGGAACGTCCTCATTGACAACCTCGCTTGACCTCTGAATGTTTCGGCTTCTTCCCCCAGGTTTTGATTGCCTTGGCGCACCAGAATGCTTATTCTCATATGACAATTGATTCGTCCGTTTCGTTTGTTGTGGTTTGCATGTAGATGCGCCCTATATGAAACCAGAAGAGAAGGCAAGACAGAAGATTGACGAGTTGTTTGAATCCGCGGGCTGGAAGGTTCAAGATCGCAGGGAAATGAATCTTGGAGCGTCTCTTGGCGTGGCTGTCCGCGAGTTTCCTCTTGAGTCTGGAACTGCTGACTATCTTCTTTTCTTGGACCGAAAAGCAGCAGGTGTCGTTGAAGCAAAGCCTGAAGGGACCACACTAAGCGGCGTGGCAGAACAAACTGCAAACTATCTAACGCGTATCCCAGAGAATGTTCCTCGCGTCGGGAATCCCCCTCCATACGCATATGAAAGTACAGGCATAGAGACTTTCTTCAGGAACCTGAGAGACCCTGAGGCTCGCTCTCGAAGAATGTTCGCATTTCACAAGCCAGAAACTCTTAGAGGATGGCTTTCGCAAGAAGAGACCCTCAGAACGAAGTTGCGAGCACTACCACCTCTGGCAATTGAAGGTTTGAGAGATTGCCAGATAGAAGCAATTCGAAATCTGGAACTATCATTTGGGGACGCCAGACCCAGGTCGCTCATTCAAATGGCTTCGGGAGGCGGAAAGACATACGCCGCTGTGAACTTCGTTTACAGATTGGTCAAGTTTGCAAACGCAAAACGTGTACTCTTCCTGGTTGACAGGAAAACCCTTGGCCGACAGGCCAAAAGAGAGTTCGAGCAGTTTGTGACCCCTGACGACGGCCGGAAATTCACAGAACTGTACAATGTGCAACACCTCACCTCCAACACCTTTGATCCTGTGAGCCGTGTATGTGTTACGACTATTCAGAGGCTGTACTCAATGCTGAAGGGTGAGCCAGACTTTGATACCGAACTTGAAGAGCAATCGCTCTTCGATATTTCGCCCGGCGGTTCCCAGCTCGGAGAAGTGTCCTACAATCCCCAGATTCCGATAGAAACGTTTGATTTCATAATCACGGATGAGTGCCACCGCTCCATCTACCACCTCTGGCGTCAGGTGTTTGAATACTTCGATGCCTTCATCATAGGACTGACCGCAACACCTTCAAAACAAACCCTTGGGTTCTTTGACCAGAATCTTGTGACTGAATATAACCATGAGCGTGCCGTCGCAGATGGCGTGAACGTTGGTTACGATGTTTATAGAATCAAGACTGAGATCACCGAGAAAGGCAGCAAAGTGGAAGCAGGTTATTATGTTGACAAGCGAGATAAACTCACCAGGAAGAGACGTTGGGAGCAGTTGGATGAGGACTTGGAATACGTTCCGGTTCAATTAGACCGAGATGTTGTGGCCCCGGACCAAATAAGAACCGTTGTGAGAACATTCAGGGAGAAGCTCTTTTCCGAGATATTTCCTGGCAGGAAGGAGGTTCCGAAAACTCTTATCTTTGCCAAGGATGACTCTCATGCAGAGGACATCGTTCATATCGTGCGAGAAGAGTTCGGCAAGGGAAATGAGTTTTGCAAGAAGATAACCTACAAAACGACTGGCGAGAATACGGAAGATCTGATCTCCAGCTTTCGCAATTCCTACAACCCGCGCATAGCGGTGACGGTGGACATGATTTCCACCGGCACTGATATCAAGCCTTTGGAGTGCCTTCTGTTCATGAGAGATGTGAAGTCAAGGGTCTATTTTGAGCAAATGAAGGGGCGGGGCATGAGAGTCATCCCTCAGACTGACTTCAATGCGGTTACTCCCGATTCAGCTCACAAGACGCACTTTGTGATTGTGGATGCCGTCGGGGTGTGCGAGAGCGACAAGACTGATTCAAGACCTCTTGAGCGCAATAGGAACATTCCCTTTGAGAAACTCATCACGTGGGTCGCGTTGGGCAATAGAGACGAGGACGTACTTACTTCTCTGGCGGGGAGGCTCGCGAGACTGAGCAGGGAGATTGACGAAAAGGACAGTAAGACGATCGAAAACGCTGCGGGAGGCAGGCCACTCAAACATATCATCAACGATTTGCTCGATGCAATTGACCCGGACAAAAAAGTTGAAAAAGCCAAGGAGATTTTCGATACAAAGAAGCCAACCGACGACCAAGTCAAGAGAGCTTCCGAGGAACTCGTGAAGACCGCTTGCGAACCTTTTGATAATCCGAAGCTGAGAAACACAATCATTGAAATCAAGAAGAGATACGAACAGACCATCGATACTGTGAGCAAAGACAAGGTAGTCTTTGCTGGCTTTGACGATCAGGCAAAGGAAAGAGCGCGGTCGATCGTTGACAACTTCAGAAAATTCATTGAGAAAAATAAGGATGAACTTACAGCCCTTCAAATTATCTACAGCAAACCATATGGCAAGCGCCGCCTCACCTACGAGCAAATCAAGGAGCTTGCAGAAACTATAGCAAAGCCGCCATATGGCTTTGCACCAGACCTTCTTTGGGAGGCTTACAGGCAACTTGAGTCGGCAAAGGTCAGAGGGGCTGGACCTGTGAAACTCCTCACGGACATTATCTCGCTTGTGCGCTTTGCTATCGGCCAGACCTACATGCTGGAACCATACTCTGATGCAGTGGAGCGCAGGTTCCGTGAATGGATTGGACTCCAAGAGAAAGCCGGACGCAAGTTTGCACCCCAGCAAATGGACTGGCTCGAAATGATAAAAGACCACATTGCCACGAGCTTGGGTGTTGCAATGGAGGATTTTGAACTCGCGCCATTCCACGAGAAGGGTGGACCGGTGAGGGCATACCAACTATTCGGAGACAAATTGAATCAGGTTCTGGAAGAACTAAATGAGGCGCTGGCAGCGTAGTTCGCAAATGGTGCTAATATGGAGCAATTCTGATGTCCTTATTTACGAAGACCCTCTCAGAGATTAGATTCGCCGATATTGAAGACTTTTGTAGGGTGTGGCCAGAAGGGGTACGTGTCGAATACAAACAGACCCTTCCTAAAGATCCGCGCAAGACTATTTCTGCTTTTGCCAATACGATGGGTGGGGTCTGCCTTATTGGAGTGAAGGCAAAAGATGGAGTCCCGGAAATGCCGATCACCGGAATGAAGAAAGTGATGGGGATTGAAGAAACGATCACGCAAAGTTCTATTACCGGAATTTATCCGTCGGTTCTGCCTGAGGTTCGTACAATAGAGGTTCCGGACAAGGAGGAGAATGTTGTCGTGGTCATCCGGGTGAGTGAAAGTCTTGGTGCTCCTCATGCCATTCAGAATTCTACGCGCGTGTATGTCAGGACTGGATCCATAAGTCAGCCTCACGAGCTTGCTGAGATAGACAGACTGGAGTATTTATTGAAACGGCGAGAGACACCTTCAAGAAAGAAAACGGCCCTTTTGCGTTCAGCCGATCACCGGGTAAGACTCCACGTGCCAGATCCGATTCTTGGACCCACCCTCAAAGTCACCGTGATTCCAGTCTTTCCTCACAGGCCTATTGTGTCCCAGGAGAAACTCTATTTGTTTGCTCAAGAGGAGGGGACTTATGGATACATCTCACAGCCCGTCAGAGTTCTTGGCGGGGTCATTGATAGTCGTCCGAAATCCCACAGACATATGGAGATGAATGAATACGGACTGGTCTATTTCTTCTCCAAGCTCGAGTTTATTGAGGAGCTGGTTCAAGTGGCCTATGAATTGGAGAAGAGACCGACAAAAGCTCTTCGTTTTCCTCAGCTGGTCGGAATTCTAGGGAAGGTCCTAAAGATTGCAGAAGATCTCTACGAAAGTTGCCAATACCTAGGAAATGTGGAGATTAGCGTGATCCTCTCTGGCATTCGATCTTGTGCTATGTTGTACGAAGTGGGTGGTTTTGCGGAACTTGAGCTTATGGAACGCGGTCTCTGTGTGGATGACACAGTGAGCTCTTCCAGGATTACACTGGCGTACGATCCGGTTAGAAGCATAAGTTGTGTGCTACCAGAAATGTTGCGAGAAATAGCATGGGTTTTTCAGTTAGTTCCCGCGAACCTTGATGAAACAGTCCAAGAGATTCTGGTTCAGAACCGGTCAATGCAGCAATGAGTCCTAGATTAGGAAAATGAAAGAGATTATGGTTCAGGATGAACTACCCAAAGGTTGGGTGTGGGCGGGGCTAGAAGAGATAGGCGAAGTCAATCCGGGCTTCTACGCAGAAGCCACTGTCCACGATACGGAGGTTACGTTCCTGCCGATGAAATGCGTCGAAGAACTAACAGGTCGCATTGATTTGTCCATTAGCAAGAAACTATCAGAGGTGAGAAAAGGCTATACGCATTTCGTGAATGGTGATTTGCTTCTTGCAAAGATCACTCCATGTATGGAAAACGGAAAGGTAGCCATTGCTCATGGCCTAAAGAACGGTATTGGGTTTGGTTCAACTGAATTCCATGTAGTCAGGTTGCATGAATGCCTTCCGAGGAGGTTATTCTTTTTCTTTTTGATAAGAGAGGAATTCAGGAAGGAAGCTCAAGGAAACATGACTGGCTCCGCAGGTCAATTGAGGGTTCCAGCCAGCTATATTCAGCAGAGTCCTCTCCCTCTTCCACCTCTTGCCGAGCAACGCAGGATTGTGGCGAAGATTGAGGAGTTGTTCACCAGGTTGGATGCGGGCGTAGAGGCATTGAAGAAGGTAAGGACACAGTTGAAGCGTTATCGGCAGACGGTTTTGAAGTCTGCTTTCGAAGGAAAACTGACCGAAGAATGGAGGGAGGCTCACAAAGGCGAAGTTGAACCTGCGTCTATGCTTCTTGAACGCATCAAACAAGAACAAAAGACGAAGCTCGGGAAGAAATACAAGGAACTGCCGCAGGCAGACACATCGACTTTGCCAAAGCTGCCTCGAGGGTGGCAATGGACTGCTGTCGGAGAATTAGCGGGAGGAATACACTACGGGTATACAGAAAAGGCCGCAGATTTGCCAATAGGTCCAAGGTTCCTCAGAATCACCGACATACAGAATAGCGGGGTTGATTGGGATTCGGTTCCCTACTGTAAGATTGATGAGTCTATGAAAGAAAAATACCTCCTGAAAGATGGAGACCTGGTTTTCGCAAGAACAGGAGCGACTGTCGGGAAGAGTTTCCTTATTAGAGGTGACATCCCTGAGGCGGTGTTTGCGTCGTACCTCATAAGAATAATACTTCACCGCAGCGTCACGAAGGAAACTGTGTACTACTTTTTTCAATCCCCTCTTTATTGGCTACAAATCCAAAAAGGGAAACTGGGAATTGGACAACCGAATGTCAACGCAAATGCATTGTCACAAATCCTTCTTCCACTTCCCCCCTCTGCTGAGCAGTGCAAAATCGTAGAAGAAATCGAGCACCGCTTCTCTGTGGCGGACGTGGTGGAAAAGGCAGTGGCGCAGAGCCTCATCCAGGCGGAACGGTTGCGGCAGAGCATTATGAAAAAAGCGTTCGAGGGCAAGCTTGTGCCACAGGATCCGACTGATGAACCGGCTCAGAAGCTCCTCGAACGGATCAAAATTGAGAAAGCCAAACGCGCGGTTGAGGCAAAAGGAAAGAAACCAAAACGGAGAACAGGTTATGGCGAAAGATCCTCAGGAGTGGCTAAGACAAGCTGACTACGATATCGAGACAGCAGAGCATATGTTTAAGGCAGGAAGACATTTCTACGCGGTTTTTATGTGCCATTTGGCGCTCGAGAAGGCGCTAAAAGGGGTTTACCGGGAAAAGCTGAAAGACGCACCACCGAGAACGCACAATCTTGTTTATCTTCTGAACAAGACTCATGCGAAACCTGAGGAATCCGTCGGAAGATTCCTTGTAAGACTTAATGAAGCCAGCGTTGCGACAAGATACCCTGAGGAATTGGATAAGCTCCAAGACGATTTCACAGAACCGGTGGTAAGGGACATACTCGCAAGAAGCAGGGAGGTCTTGAAATGGATAAAGACACTGTTCTAAAGATACTATCCCGTTTCATAAAAGCCCTGGAGTCCAAAGGCATCACGATAACCAAGTTGATATTATACGGCTCTTATGCAACGGGCACGTTTAGGGAGGGGAGCGACATAGACGTCGTGGTCATATCTCAAGACTTTGCGGGGAAAGGCTATTGGGAAAGAATAGACATTCTTTCAGATGCCATATACGAGGTCTTTGAACCGATAGAGGCAATCGCTTTGACGCCAGTCGAGTGGGAAAAAGAAGAATCAGCAATTGTTGAATACTCAAAAAGCGGCGAGGTAGTCTATGGAGCCTGAGGTGGAGTCAAGCCTCAAGCAAGCAGAGAGGTTGCGTCAGAGTATCCTGAAAAGGGCCTTCGAAGGGAAGCTCGTGCCGCAGGATCCGACTGATGAACCGGCAGAGAAGTTGCTCGAACGGATCAAAGCTGAAAGGGCAAGACAGGAATTAAAGGACAAAGATAAGAAGAAAGCCAGAAGGCGGCTTAAAGGGGGAATGCAGAGCGCCAGGGAGGCATGGACATGATATGATTGTCACCTATTCGAAGAGTACAGTCCCCATACGAATCAGCCAAGAGAGATGGGAGCATATCACGCGGCGGCATCCTGAAATGCTGAACCAGAAGAGAAAGGTCATCGAGACGATTTCAAATCCTGACCTGATCTTGGCAGGTGATTTCGGTGAACTATTGGCAGTGCGTCTTTACTCAAAAACGCCGTTGACTAGAAAATATCTTGTTGCGGCTTGCAAAGAAATCTCGAACAAAGACGGATTTCTTCTCACGGCTTACTTCACAAACGCACCCTTAAAGAGGAGGAAGGTTTTATGGAAGCCTTAAGAATTCTTGAAGGCAAGCCCGCGCTCAACTGGGAATATGATGAGGAAGCCGATGTGCTCTATATCTCAGTAGGGAAACCACGTGCCGCGGTCGGAACCGATATCGGTGACGGTGTGATTGTTCGCTATGACGATAAGAAAAAAGTGGTAGTTGGCATTACGATCATCGGCTTTCGGGCTCGTACATTACGGAGCATCTCTGGAAAGTAGAACTGCCGAAGTGTTTGGGTAAAAGAGGTCTTCATGCCCAACGAATCATCCACGATAGTCCAGCGCCTATGGAATTACTGCAATGTGCTTCGTGACGACGGCGTGAGCTACGGCGACTATGTGGAACAGCTGACCTATCTTCTATTCCTCAAGATGGCAGATGAGCAGACAAAGCCGCCTTTCAATAAACCTTCGAGCATCCCGAAGGACCTTGACTGGCAGAGCCTCGTTGAAAAAGACGGAGATGCTCTGGAAGTTCACTACCGACACATCCTCGAAACTCTGGGTAAAGGGAAAGGCATGCTTGGTGCCATCTTCAGGAAGTCTCAAAACAGGATCCAGGATCCCGCGAAGCTCAGACGTCTCATCGAGCTGATAAACGCTGAGACTTGGATGGGCATGGATATTGATGTGAAGGGTGAAATCTACGAAGGGCTTCTGCAGAAGAACGCAGAGGATATTAAGAGCGGCGCTGGGCAATACTTCACTCCGAGGGCACTCATCAGAGCGATAGTAGAAGTCATGCGGCCAGAACCCGGGATGACCATCTGCGACCCCGCCTGCGGCACAGGCGGTTTTCTTCTGGCAGCCCATGAGTATCTTGCCAAGAACTATTCACTGGACATAGAGGAGAAGAAGTTTCTGAAGTTCAACACGTTCAAGGGATGGGATATCGTTGACAATGTTGTGAGACTGTGCGCTATGAATCTTTACCTTCACGGCATAGGAGGAGATGAAAGTCCGATTGTCACTGGCGACGCACTTGTCTCTGACCCAGGAGACCGCTTTGACATGGTGCTGACCAATCCTCCTTTCGGCAAGAAGAGCAGCATAACCATTGTAAATGGCGAAGGGAAGGCCGACAGGGAGTCATTGATCTACGAGCGGCAGGACTTCTCGGCAACAACTTCAAACAAACAATTGAACTTCCTCCAGCATGTGAAAACGCTTTTGAAAATTAACGGAAAGGCAGCGGTCGTGGTGCCAGACAACGTTCTTTTTGAGGGCGGCGCTGGGGAGACTGTAAGAAAAAAGCTGTTACACGAGTGTGATGTGCACACGCTCCTTAGACTCCCGACAGGGGTGTTCTACGCCCAGGGTGTAAAAGCCAATGTTCTCTTTTTTGACAGGAAGCCGGCAAGTGAAAAGCCTTGGACGGAGAAACTCTGGATATACGATTTGAGAACAAACAGGCACTTTACGCTGAAGGAAGCTCCCTTGCGCTACGAAGACCTTGAAGAGTTCGTCAGTTGCTACAACCTAGAGAATCGTTTTGACAGAAAGGAAGCGGAACGCTTCAGAGCCTTCACCTGCGATGAACTCTTGAAACGGGATAAGACGAGCCTTGACATCTTCTGGCTCAAGGACGAAAGCCTTGAAGATTCAGAGAATCTTCCGAATCCGGATGTGCTTGCGAGAGAGATTGCGGAGAATCTTGAATCCGCCCTAGAGCAATTCAATAGCATCGTTGGCGATCTGGGGAAGAAATAGAACGTGGGCGTTCACAGTGCTGCGAGGATCCACCTAGTTTTGGGTGTTTAGGCAAGGTCAATATGTCCCTTTGCTAGCAGTTGATGTATACAAAAGTGTGGGCTTTTAGGTTTTGGGTTGACTTCCCGAAAGTTTCCATGATAAATTACCGGTGGGCTATCGCCCATGATTATGGACATTTCTGCGCTCAGAGAGCCGATAAAGGAAGAGCTTGAGCTGATTGAACTTGAGCTCCGAAAGACACTTTCCGACAACAGTGTCTTCACACGAAAAGTCTTGTCTCACCTCGTTTCTACCTCAGGCAAGCGGTTCAGGCCTATTCTCATGTGCCTTGTTTCCAAGCTGAATGGAGCATCGCCGCCTGAGCTCATAGCCGCTGCGAACATAGTTGAGCTCATTCATACCGCAACCCTTGTGCACGATGATTCCATAGACAAGAGCCCATTGAGAAGAGGACTTCCCACCGTGAATTCGCTCTGGTCCGACGACGTGGCGATCGCCATGGGCGACTACCTTTATTCAAAAGCGTTTTGGCTGCTCGTTGAGAAGAAGTTCTACCCGATAATGCATATTCTCGCCGAGACCACGAATAGGATGAGCGTGGGAGAGATGATGCAGCTTGAAAGGAAGAAGGACTTTGAGATAACCGAGGAAGAATACCTGTCGATCATCCGTGAAAAGACCGCGTCGCTTATCTCGGCATCATGCGAGATTGGTGCATATTTCGGATGGGGTGAAAACGGTTTCAGGGAGAGGTTCTCAAGCTTCGGGGAAAAAGTCGGACTTGCTTTCCAAATAGTCGATGATCTTCTCGACTTCCTGGGCGATGAAGAGGTCACTGGAAAAGGTTCAGGCAATGATCTCAAGGAAGGAAAAGTCACGCTTCCCCTCATAATAGCTCTGAAGAATGCTCCTAAGGGCAAAAAGTCAAAGATCCTTGAAGTCGTGGGAGAAGAAGAGATCGGTGATGGTCACTGGAAGGAAGTCACGACGTTTGTGAATAACTATGGCGGATTCCAATACAGCAGAGAGAAGGCAAAGGAATTTGGAGGCAGGGCCAGGAACATTCTCTCAGAGTTTCACTCCTCACCAATAAGAGAGGCGCTTAACTACGCGGTTGACTACGTGGTTGAAAGAGAAAGCTAGTGTGCCGTCCCAGGAATAGCTTTACGAAATGCAGGGTGTTTCGTAAGGCACACTGCCAGGGGGTATGAGGGGGTCGTGGCCGACCCCCTCAG